>JBCDCH010000010.1 GCA_039182125.1 Planctomycetota bacterium | reverse complement strand
CGGCCGCCGAGATCAGCGGCGACTCCGCCAGGTACGGCGTGGGCCTCAATCTCGACCTGCCCGTCGACCAGTTGCCCGAACGCAACGTCTATCGCGCTTCGCTCATCCGCCTCGAACGGGCCAAGCGGGCCGTCGAAGAACTCACCGACGTCGTCGTCGCCGATGTGCGTAGCTCACTCCGCAATCTGAAAAACGCCCGGCTCACCGTGCGGATTCAACAGCAGTCCCTCGAAGTCGCCCGGCAACGGTTGGAGTTCGCCAACGAGTCGCTCCGCCTGGGTGTCGCGAGCGTCGACACCGAGGACATCGTCGACGCCCAGGACGCCCTGCTCAGCGCACAGGAAAGCCTCGATAGCGCCAACGCCAGCCTGCGGATTCAGCTCCTGCAATTGCTACGCGACACCGGCACGCTGCGGGTCGATCCGGAGGCGGGCTTGTTGGGGACGGCTTTGCAGTAGAGCCCGGGTTCAGCGGTAGTACGCGTCGATCAGGTCCCGTAGATGAGGCGGCAAAGGCGATGCGCTGTCGTCGCCGTCAGCGTCAGCATCGGTCGGGCTTGGCGTAGCCGGGTCGGCACCGGCGTTGCCGTCGGCAAGATTCGTCCCGTCACCGACCGCGTTGCCGCCGGTGCCGGTTTCGCCGTCCGCGGTCGCCGGCTTGTTCTCACGCTTCGGCGTGGTGACATTGAGCGTGTCGGTCTCGGCAGCGTTGTCGCCGATAGCGGGCACGTTGCCGCTCAGCTCGCCGATGGCCGATGCGCCGTCACGCGCGTCCGATTCGGACTCCTCCATCGGCTGCGTCAGCGTGGAGGCCGATGGCGGTTCGGCCCTTGGCGGTCGGGCGAAAACCTCGTCGGTGTCACCCGTACTACCTCCGTCGGCGACGGTTTGCGGATTGGCCGGCCGAACAGGACGCAGCAACACGACGGTGACGAGGAGCATCACCGCCACCAACGCCAGGCTCATCGCCCTAACGGGCCAAGCGGGCCGGGGCAACGCGGCGACACCTGCGAGTCTTCCGTTGGCTTGGGCACGCAAATGCTCCTCGGCATCGCCCTCGGCGTGCCACGCACTGGGCAACAAATCACGCCCGCCCAACGCACGATCGAGCCAGATGACGGCGACGTCGCTCGGTACACGGCCGTGACGAAACTGCCACCATGCGATCGCACCACACCACGCCAGCACGGACAACCCCAGTGTCGTGATCGGCAACCCCGCAACATCGATGCCCCCCAGTGCCATGACGACCAACGGCACCGTGCCACCCACGACGCCCACGGCGGCAGTGCGCGCAACTGACCGCACCCAGAGCCGGCGGCGCGTCCGTTGCACGGCAATATCGAGGCGATCAGGCATGGGCGTGAACTCTCTACGTCACGTCACCGAACGGATCCTGCTCCGGCTCGTCGGGACAATCCTCCAACTCCGAAACCAACTCGCGAACGCAATCCAGGTGTGGGTTGATCGCGAGTGCTTCCCGGTAACACCGAACGGCTTCGGCGATTGCGCCGCGATGGGCGTGGCAGTGACCGAGGCCGGCCCAGGCACCGAAATGCTCGGGCATGAGTTCCGTCGCACGCTCTGCGTCGGCCATCGAATCGCCGAAACGTTCCTGCAGGTAACGCACGATCGATCGCTGGTTGTACGCCTCGGCAAAGTCGCCATCGAGCATGATCGCGTGGGAAAAATGTCCGGCCGCTTCGTCCAAACTCTTCTGGTTGAGCGCGACCGCGCCCTGTGCGACGGCCTGGTTGGATTCTTCGTTGCCCCCGCGGAACCAGATGCTCCACAGCGCGTGCTCGGCCATCTGGTTGGCCATCGCATCGGGATTCTTGAGCATGTTGGTCAGCGCCGGAATGCATGCCTTGCATCCGACGAGTCCGAGCGACAGCGCGGCAACTTTGCAGACGTCGGTGTCGGAACAATCCAGCAGCGGGATGATCCGCGACGACCCGCCGAACTCGTTGAGCCGCTTGGCCAGCGCGTCGACGTCACGGGTTTCCAGGTGCGGCGCGACCGCCTCGAGAAATACATGGGGTTCGACCGCCGCGTCGGACGCCAACCGCGGATACCGGTTGGCGTCGTCGGGGCTGGAGTACGCGGCGGAGGTCACGCCCACATGATAGCGAGGTCAATGCCAACAGCCCGAGTTACGCGATCGGTCGCACTTGGAACTACTGTCCGGGCCGACGACGTCGCGCGTCTTCGCCGCGGAACGCTTCGACCTGGGCGGCGCGTGCTTCGGGCGTAAACGGCCCGGCGTAGAACGCACGCTGCTCAGCCTCCGACGCCTTGAGCGGGCGAATGCGGTAGCCGGTCTCGAGCTTGTTGCTGCCGCAACCGGGAACGGCGAGGCCGATCGTAATGATCAGGGCAACGAGTGCGACATTGCGGAACAGAACGCGAGTCATGCCGACATCATACCGTGCCCCGATGAAATGGAAGTGGCCGCTGCAACGGCGCGAGTTCGAGTTGGGCGACACAACGGTGGCACTCGACGTGGTGGCGGACCCGGACGCGGTGCTTGATGCGGCGGTCGAAGCCGAGCGGGATGGAGAGCCGGCGACGCTTCCATACTGGGCGAGCGTCTGGCCAAGCGGGATCGCGCTGGCACGATGGGCTTTGGCCAACGTTCGGCCCGGTCAATCGGTGCTCGACCTCGGCTGCGGCATGGGTTTGGTCGGCGCGGCAGCGGCGAAGGCCGGCGGGGTCGTGACGGTCGCCGACATCGAGCCGGACGCGGTCGAACTTGCCGCCCACAACACCGGCGGCCGGGGGTTGGTCATGGACTTCACCGACCCGCCGACGGACGAAACGTTCGACTGGATCCTCGGCGGCGATGTGCTGTACGAACGGGAGATCGCCGAAGCGTTGGCGAAATTCATCGAACGACATGGCGGCCGAGCAGTCCTGGCCGACCCGCATCGGCAAAGCGCCGAGGCTTTCCTCGCCGTATGTGCGTGCGACGTTCAACCGGTCAGCGACAACGTTCGGCTGATCCACATCGACATGTAAACCCGGCCCTGCAAGACAACACCCGCGCCGAAACCGGCGCGGGTGCGTTGATTCAAAGACGAGCCGGCAAAGCCGCGGGGAGCTGTCGGACGAACCCTCTGCAAACGCAGGTGGGTGCGGATCCGTTGTGTCGCGTCGGTTAGCTTCCCGTGTGGTGACTGCCCGTCGAAACGGGCCTCCGTCGGGTCACGGCGGTAGGATTCACGTCCATCGCTCTCCGACTGCCACCGGGCATGCACGCCGTCGCGCCGTCCGCGCCCTGAGGGTGTCCTAAGGGTTCACCAACATGGTCTCCCGTTGGTTAGCCGCCCTTCACAGGCGGCCGCGGCTTTGCCGGTCGTCTATTCGGTTGCCAATGCCCTCCCTGAGCCACGTCAACGTATCGGCGCATTCCGTCCGGGACAAACACCCAAATCAACTGAATCCCGGAAAACGTCCACTGACACGACCTGCTGATACGCAGCGTCGGGCCGACCGGTTCGACAGCCGTCCAAATTGTTTCGCAACCACCGCGTCAGGGACGACATTATCGACCCTGTCGGCATCACCGGCGTAAGACTTACTTTCGGGGCACGCTCCAATAAGATAAATCGCGGGCTCTGCTAAACTACGCCTAGGCCGCCCCCTGTTTTTTCCAGCGCGACCCGATCCAACACGCGGACCCGATGCCCGAGCCGAAATCCCGCCAAACCGACGCCGCACGCAAACGATCACGGGCCGAGAAACCCATGCTTGTCCCGATCGGCAAGCACGAGGGGGCCGCGCCGATCACCCTGCACCGCCACAGCGTGCTACTCGGGTCGCGCTCCACCGCGTCCATTCGGCTCAAGTCCTCCACCGTCAGTCGCGCCCATGCCCTGATCGTCGTCGAGGCATCTGGCTGCTACGTCCGTGACCTCGCAAGCCGAGCCGGCACACAAGTCAACGGCCAGGACATCCTCGGTGCCCGGCTCAAGCACCGCGACATCATCAAGATCGGGAAGTTCACCTTCAAGTTCCGCGACAAGCGCGCGGGCCTCAAGGAACTCGACGACGCCCCGGCCGGCACCCTCGAATCGGCCGACGGATCCGACTCCCCCGAACTCGAAAACCGCGTCACCCTGATCGGTAAGCGGCTCGAATCCGACATCGTCCTGAGCGACGACGATGTCTCGACCGCACACGCGGTCGTTTACGAATGCGACGGCCGACGCCGGGTCCGCGATCTCGGCAGCCGGACCGGCACCATCCGTAACGGCCAACTCGTCCGCGACAAGCACCTCGACCCCGGCGACACGCTGGTCATCGGCGACTCGGTCTTTACTTATCGCAGCGATCACGATGCACCGGCACCGCCCGCCGCGGCCGCCATGGCAGCCCCCGTGGCCGAGGCGCCGGCCGTCGAAACACCGGTCGATGAACCGATCGTCGACGACGATTTCGATCTGGAGCTCGAAGGCGAACCGCCCGTCGACGAAGCACCGATCGCCGAAGAACCCGCCGCCGCGGAACCGGTCGATCTCGAACAGGAACCTGCGGGCGACACGGCCATTGTCGAGCCGACCGAGGAGGCGGCCACCGTTGATGAGCCGGAGCCGACGACTCCGATCGACGAACCGGAACCATCGGCCGACGATTCGCTGGGCACGCTCAACCGGGGCGGCTGGCGTTCGATGGCCGGCGAGGTCGATGAAGACGATCTTCTCGACACGATCGAACCTGAGCCGGCCGGGGGGATCGACGAAACCCCTGCCGACGGGTCGGTTGTTGCTGGAGCGCCGCCGGACGAAGTCGACGAGCCGGTGCCCGACGAAGCCGCCGCCATCGACGAAAGCGTCGTCGAGGATATTCCTGTCGATGAACCTGCGTCCGAGCCGAGCGACAGCGAGCCGGCCACCGAGGCAAGCGCCACCGAAGAAGCCGTTGCGGAGCAGCCCGCCGCCGAGCCGGACAGCGAGCCACTGGTTGCCGAAGTCGACGAACCTGTTGTCGAGGAAACCGTCGCCGAAGCGCCGGCCGAAGATGAGACGGTCGATGGGCCGGTCGCCACCGAGGTCAATGAACCCGTTGTCGATGAGCTTTCCGCCGAGCAGTCGATCGCGGACGAAACGGCTGACGAGCCTCTGGCCGCCGAAATCGACGAGCCTGCCGTCGAGGAACCCGTCGCCGAAGAGCCGGCCGAAGACGCTTCTCTCGTTGCCGAGAGCGACGAAGCAGCCGTTGAGGAAGCCGTTGCTGAAGAACCGGTAACGGACGAGTCTCCGGCTGCCGAGATTGACGAACCCGCTGCCGAGGAGCACGTCGCCGACGAATCCGTCCTGGGCGAGGCCACCGCCGAAGAAGACGAGCCACGGACCGAATCGTCCGATGACACGGCAGCCATCACCGAGACGGTCCCACCGGCTCAGGAAGTCGCCGACGACGCACCGGACGTCGAGGAATTCCCGGACACCGAGTTGATCGATGAAGTCGTCGACGAACCGGCTGTCCCGATCGAGGACGTCATCGCGGAGCCCACGGCCGAGGCCCCCGATGTCGAGGAAGCTCCCGAGAGTGATACGTTCGACGAAGAACCGGCCGGCATCGACCTGTCCGGCGTCCAGTTCATCGAGTCGTTCGAGCCGGCGGAGTTCGAGGACGAACCGGTCCGAACGCTCAACCTGCAACTCGACACCCCCGCCGTCGAGCCACCGGCGGTCGAAGATCAAGACGAGGAACTAACACCGGAACCGCCGACCGATGAAGCCGAGCCGGTCATCGAAGATCTGGCCGAAGACGCCGCTGAAGACGCCGCTGAAGACGCAACATCCCTGCTCGATCTCGACGAGCCGGTCGACGACCTCACCGATGACGCGCCGATGACGCCGTTCGCGATGGGCGAAGATGAGGCCAGCACGGCCGAACCGCCTGTCGAGGAAGAGCCGCGCGACGACTTCGACGGCGAACTCGAAGCCACCGATGAGCTCGAACCGCCGCCGGGTGTGACGATCGTCTCGCGGGAAGACGATCCGTCGCGGATTGATCCGGATGCCCCGTCGGAGTTGATCGGGGAAGAAGAACTGACGTTCGACGATGTCGAGCCGCCCACGCTCAAGCCGATTGACGATCTGGCCGGCGACCTCACGTCGGGGTTAGCCGACGACCTTGGCGCGGATCTGGATTTCGACGAGCCCACCGACGCCGAACCGGCCAACGTAGAACCAGCCGACCTCAAGCCGGCCGATGATGCACCACCAATCGCCGCGCCGCGCGAGACCGAACGCCCCGCCAAGGACCGCGAGACCGTCGTCGGTTTTGACGGCCCGCCGCCGGGATTCGAGGACATCAACGCGAGTCTGTTGCGGGATGATGTCTTCGGCCGGACCGATACGCCGACCAGTGATGCGACGCCCATCGAGGAACCGGTCGCCGAGACACCGACCGACGAACGACCTCGGCCGACGCCACTGCCGGGGCAGTTGCCCAACGTCGTCGTCCCCACGAGTCCGCCCGGCCAACGGTCGACCGACACGCTGCCGAAACCGCAGCCGGTGGCCCCGTCGTCCCCGTTCGCTTCCGAGCCGATCACCGCGCCCGACGCGCCGCCGGAGCCGACACCGGCCGATGCGGTGGAGTCGTCCGACGAATTTCTCAAGCCCACGCAACCGACCGCCGGCTCGTCACGCAACCGCCTCCGACGCGCGCTGCTCGGTGTCGCGCTCGCGCTGCTGCTCGCGGTGGGTGCGCCGTTGGCCGTGTATCACTTCGTACCGATCGAGAGTCAGGTCGTCGGCAAGATCGAGTTCACGAATCTCAACAACCTCGGAGCCGAGCAAGACCCGACGCAGCGTCGGCAGATCGAACTGCTTTACGACGACCAAACGCGGAAAGTCGCTCTCGATCTGTTCCGCCGGGACAACGACATCGACCGCGATGCCGATCCCGGCTTCCTCGGTTCGCCCGCGACGTACTCCGCCGCCCTCGACGCCGATTTCGAGAACGACAATCCCGAAGTTCTGCTCGTCGAACACACCGGCCCGGGCGGCACACTCGCACAGGCGCGACTCACCGCCGTGCTCAACGCGCTCTACGAACTCAACGCCCCGCTCATCGACCAGGCCCGGGACTACAACGACGAGTACAGCCGCTATCTCAAGGAGATTGCCCGTTACGAAACGGCGTTGCGCGAAAACGAACGCAGCCGTGCCGAGACCGAGGCGGCGATCAATCAGATCCCCTCGCCTCAACGGCTGCAAACGCTCGCCGACGAGATGGACATCGCCAAGCAGCAGTTCAATCGCGACATCGGCATCGTCGAGCGGCTGGAAAAGGAACTACGCCAACTCGAACTCGATCAAAAACGCCAGAGCGGCGACTCGCCCGTCGGGGACATGCCGCCTGACGAGATGCTCTCGCAGATGACCGAGAAGCTCACCGAGCTACGCCGAAGCATGGACGTGCTGCGCGGGCGGGCGGCGGCCGGTGGGGTCGGTGTCGATGAACAACAGGCGCTCGACAGTGCGATGTCGAAGTTCGAGCAGGCCCTGGCTGCCGCAAGCAAACAACGCGAGATCGAGCCGGCACTAGCGTCGTTCATCCAAACCGCCCAGACCTTGATCCAGGAAAGCCGTCAACTCACCGAACGTCTGGTGAGCCGGCAAGAAAAGAACCTCACCCGGCTCCTCGAAACCCAGCGTGCCCTCCAGGACAACATCGCGCGCGATCGTGACGAGCGGTTCAGCGACGATCCGGTGCTCAAGGACATCACCCAGCAGCTTCAGATGGCCGAGCGGAAGCTCAACAATGCCGAAGCGGCCGGCCTTGACGACGAAGCCGACCGGATGAGACAGGACATCGAGATTCTCGAGGGACTGCTTGCGGCCCAGATCACCCGCCTCGGCGACGATCCTGCACTGATCGCCGCCGCCGAGTCACTACGCAAACAGATCACGCTCACCGAGCAGGAACTCAAGGAAGACCGCGAGTTCATCGAAACCCAGCTCGCACGGATGGAAGAAACGCTGCTCACGCAACTGCCCACACTCGAACAGTTGCCCGCGGCACAACGGGCGATCGCCGAACAACTCACACGCCAACTCGACGAAGTCGCCGAAGCGCGGCGACAGTTCGCGGGCGTCGTCGGCGAGGACGGCGCCGACGCCGTCGCTCAACTCACGAAGCTCGAAAAGGATGCCAGCGCGCTCGAACAACAGATCAAGCAACGACGCGAACAACTCGCCGAGGAATGGGCGGCCAACACCAGCGAAGCAGCCGCTGCCCGTACCAAGCAAATCGCCTCGATCAAACAGGATCTGATCGCCGCCCGCGCTGCCGCCGAGGCCAGTGGAGAACGCTCCGCCCTCGCGACCGGCGCCTTCACCGACGCGCAGGCGATGATCGCTCGCTCCGACACCAACCGTCGCCGGCTCATCGAACTCGAAAACCGCCGCCGGCAACTCGAAAGTCAACTCCAAACCGTTCAGGTCACTGAGAGCGTGAAGCGTCAGCAGATCAACACCGCGATCGTCCCGCAGGAGCCGATCATCACCCGCACCAATCCCAGCGCGGACCGTCGGCCGTTGTTCGCGCTCGGCGCGTCGTTGCTTTGTGTCGTCCTTGGGCTGGCGTTCGCCGGCAACGAGCTACGCAAATCGTGACAACGCCAAGACCGGCCAAAGGAAAAGCCCACGCGATCATGCGTGGGCTTTTCTTTTGAACCGCGTAGCGGCCTGGTTTAGCGATAGAACTCGATGATGAGGTTCATGTTCACTTCGAACGGAACGTCTTCCATCGCGGGCAAGGCCTGCACCTTCGCCTTGAGCTCGGCGGGGTTGAACTCGATCCACGGCGGGGTTTCGTGGCCGGCGAGGCTTTCCATGTTCTCACGGGCACGCGGGTGAGCCTTGGGCTTGAAGGTCAGCTCCATGCCGGGTTCGACGAGGAAGCTCTTGATGTCGACCTTCTTGCCGTTCACGAGCACGTGGCCGTGGGCGACCATCTGCTGGGCTTCCCAGATCGAGCGGGCCACGCCCATGCGGCGGACGACGTTGTCCAACCGACGCTCGAGCAGCTGGACGAAGTTGCTCGCGGCGTTGCCCTTTTGGTTACGGGCCATGTCGAGGAAGCGGCGGAACTGCTTCTCGAGCATGCCGTAGTGGTAACGCAGCTTCTGCTTCTCGATGAGGCGCACTCCGTACTCGGTCGAGCGTCGGCCGCGGTAGCCGTGCTGGCCGGGGAGCTGGAGCTCTTTGGTGGTGTGCTTGGGCAGGTCGGCGATCGGGACGCCGACGCGGCGGGAGAGACGAACTTTCGGGCCGGTGTAACGGGCCATGGGGGATCCTTTCTTCAACAGTCGCGGCGTCCCAGCCCCGGTTCACAGGGGACGACTTACGCGGGGGCACGTCGCCGGGGATGGTTGGAGGCATCCCGAGCGGGTCGGCAGGATAGGAATGACGAATGACGAATTCCCGAGTGACGAAAGAAATCCGAAGGCCGAATGGCGAGGCTTCGGATGTCGGATTTCGTCATTTTGGGCCCATGGCCGCTAAAGCGGCCATGCCGCCGACGTGTTGGTACCAGGGGTCGTCCACGCCGATCGAGCCGGCGGTGACCGGCTCGCCCGTCGCGGCGCTTTTGTACAGCGCGGTGACGAACTCGATCGTGCGGCGGATTTCGGCGAGGTTGGTTGCCGGCTCGTCGCCGGACTCGATTGCGTGGATCACGTCGGCCAGCTGGCTCCCCTGTGTCGGAGGCACGTCGTCGCCGATCTCGCGTTTCCAACGCCGCGCGATCTCCTCGTGGCCCTCGACGGGCGTGACCGACCAATCGTCGTTCTTGTAAAACGTGAAGTGCCGAAGCTCGACGGTCGCGTGGGCACAATCGAGACGCAGGTAGCTCTCCTGCCGCGGCGAGAGGGCGCTGTTCATCACCGACGCGAGCGCGCCGTTCTCGAACCTCACCGTCGCGGCACTCACGTCCTCGACCTCGATCTTGCGCGCCACCGTCGCCGCCAGCGCCCGCACCTCCGACCAAGGCCCCATCAACGCGAGCATCAGGTCGAGCGTGTGGATGCCGTGGCCGACGGTGGTGCCGCCGACCTCGGTGGCCCACTTGCCACGCCAGTCGACCGCGTAGTACGCGTCATCGCGGTACCAGAGCGTGTTGGCCACGACTGCCAGCGCCCGGCCGAAGACGCCTTCGTCCATGAACCGCTTGACCAACTTCGCCCCCGAACCGGCGCGCCACTGCTGCACGCCGACGACACGATTGCCGGTCTCTTCCTCGGCGGCGGCGAGTTGATCCACCTGCGCGAGCGACTCACACAACGGCTTCTCCACGAACGCCCACGCGCCATGCCGAAGCGCGAGCAGCGCGGTTGCCGCGTGATTGCCCGGCGGCGTGCAGACGCACACTAGCTCGGGCCGGGTTTCAGACAGCAGGTGCTCGGCGTCTTCGAAGGCAGGGACCTCGGGGCCGGCGTGTTCGTCGATGAGGGCCTGGGCCTTGCCGGGCGTGGTGTCGGCGACGCCGACCAGGCGGGCCTTGCGGCCGACGGTGCGCACGGCACCGGCGTGGTACCGCGCCACCCGCCCCGCCCCGACGATCGCCACCCGCAGCGGCTGGTCTCGAAAGTTCCTCGCTTCGATCATGCCCGCCGCACCATAGCGGATCAGTGAATGCCCGTCGCGAGGTACGTGTAGTTCGACCAATGCACCGCGAGCCCGAAGTAGACGGCAAACCCGAACCACGCCGCGATCTCGCCGCGGTGGTCGGTGCGGAACCACATGAAGATCCCCGTGCCCAGCAGCGTCGCTGTGACCTTGAACGCCACGAGCAGTTCGATCGCGTCACGGTCGAGCATGAGTGCCGCCAGCGGGTTGAGCTCGACGAAAACCGTGTAGGTTTCTGCCCAAAGCGTGAGGTGCAAGTCCGCCGCGGCAAGTACCCAAAGACAGACGGCCAAGGCCATCACGCGGATGGGCCGGTCCTGCTCGGGCAGGTGGGTGCGAGCCACGTCCAGAATGTCGCGGCCGGAAACGGCCGAAGAAACCCAAGTCATACGGACCTCCCGGCGATCGCCAGGTAAGAGTGGAGCGTCCGGATGAGCGCATCGGTCGGATGCGGGGGCGGGTTGATAACAAAGCCGAATGACGAATTCCAGAATGACGAAGGAAATCCGAAGGTCGAAATCCGAAGGGACTCAGAGCTTGCGGCGGATGGCTCCGAAGATGAGGTTCAGTTCCTTGGCTTCCTGCCAGAGTTTGGCGGCTGGCTCTCGAAGTTCCGGGATGGCGGCGACGACCATTCGAAGCCAATGACGCGACTCTTTCGACTCGCGGCGGCAGAGGCCGATCTTGAACTTGAAGTCCTTCCGACTGTCGGCGTCGTCAGCCTCGCAGTAGTTCGCCCCGACACTCGTCCCGGCACGCACAAGCTGGTCGATCAAAGACCGAGTCACCTCATCCTTCGGAATCGTCCGCGCAAACCGAATCACGTCCTCGCCAAAACGAGCAGTCCGTTCCTCCAGATCCCGCTTGGAACTTTCGTCATTCGGATTTCAGGTTTCATTCGTCATTCGGGAACTCGTCATTCGGGTTTTCACCCCCCCTGCCCCGGCACGCACACCAACTCCGCCAGTCCGCTGAATCCCAAGACCTCGTCCGTGAAGAAAGGCTCCGCGTACTTCACGCCCAGCCGGCCGCCGAAGTAGCCGTGCAGGGTGCGGACGTAGTCGCCGAGCCCGCCCTCCTTGCCGACGCCTTGGCTTTCGTAGCAGTTGCACGCCTCGATCTTCTGCTCGAACGTGTCGCTCACGTCGATGCAGAACGTCGGGTCGAACGCCTTCTTGAGATGCGTGCAGTAGTACTGGATCACGCGGGCCGGGTGGTGCGGCTCGCCGGGGATGTCGCTCTTGGTCAGCTTGGCGTCGAAGCGGGCGTCGTAGCCGAGATGATGGGCGGCACGGTGATCCGGGTGAGCGTCGGGGTAGTACGGGATGAACAGCACGTCCGGCTTGTGCTTGCGGATCTCCGCGGCAATCAGGTGCCGACTGCGGATGTCGTGCGTCACCTCGCGATTTTTCAACGTGAGGATCGTCCGCTCGACGCCCATGACCTTCGCGGCCGCGGCGGCTTCCTTCATGCGAATCTCGACGCTGCCGTTGGGCGTGGGCTCGCCGTTGGTCAGTTCGCAGATGTGAACGTAATGCCCCTGCTTGGCGAGCTTGATGAGCGTGCCGCCCATGCCGAGCTCGGCATCGTCGGGGTGGGGCGCAAGACACAAGAAACGCAACTTCCGTACCGAGTCATCCAGGTGCAACGCGTCGAGCATGAGCGAGCTTAGTCGCGGGTCGGCGCGGTTTGTCCGACGATCAGGTATTGACGCCGGGTCGGCCGAGCGTTAAACGACGCTTGTGGGTGATGGCTTTTGTGCCGGAGTCGCCCGAGATGTGCGCGTTTGATCCTCCCATTCGTCCCTGACCTGCGAGTTTGCCATGACCCCCAATGCATCCCGCCGTTCTTCCGCCACGAACACCGGCCCGGCAACCGACGGGCCCGCGGCCGATCAGGCCACCGCCGACGATTTCGCCACCACGCTGCTTGAACTCAAGGGGCTTGCCATCTCCGAGACCGCGCATGGCGGGCAGGCGAGTCTTCAACGCTTCGCCGTCGCGCTCATGGCCGGCTCGGATCATCCCGACACCGCCTTGCCTCCGGACCCGGTCGCTTTCGGCGACGACGACGATGACTACGACGACGACCTCGACGACGAGGATGACGACTTCGACGAAGACTTCGATGACGAAGACGACTTCGACGAAGACGATGATTTCGACGATGAGGACGACTTCGACGAGGACGAAGAAGATGACGAGTTCCTCGACGACGAGTAGGCCGCACTCGGTTGCGTGACTGGCCGTTGGGCCGTGGACGGTTGTGCGGTGAGCAATCGCGGGATAGCGTTTCGCCGTGAGCGCCGCCCGAACTTCCGCACGCATGCCCGACGCCGCCCTGGACCTTCCGTCGTGGGCAATCTGGGGCAATCGCAACGGCTGGATCATCGCGACATTCCTGCTGCTCGCTCTCGTCGCGCTGTTGGCTCTGACCTACGTTGGCGGCGGAAACACCGGGCGGACGGCCCTCTCGCTCGAGCCGGCAAACCTCGAACGACTTCAACTCCCGGCCCGCGACGAACAACTCGACCGCATGGTCCCGGCCACGACCCCCGGCGACGGCGGTGCCCTGCTCGCGGGTGCCACCGCCCAGGTTGTCGAACGTCCCGGCCTACTCGAAGACTTTCTCGGCCAGGGCGGTCGGGCCGACCCGGCGAGCGTCGAGCCGATCCTCGCGACGGTGCGAGATGCCACCGGCCGGGAATCGCTCACCCTGTTCCGCGATCCCGCCGCCGTGCTGGTGTATCCGCGAAACGACACCCGCCAAGAGCTACGGGCGATCAAGAATCTTGGCAAGGCCCTGTTGCACGCCGGCCTGCTCCGCGAGACCCGCGGCGACCTCGAAGCGGCAACAGCGGACTACGAGGCCGCGTTCCTATTGGGCCGACGCCTTTTCCAACAACGGCTCGTCGAGGAGCAACTGCATTACGGAGTGATGCTCATGCGGGAGGCTTCCGAGGGTCTGGCCAGTGTCCGTGAGTCGGCCGGCGGTGATTCGACGGTCCCGCGTGCGGTGGCCAAAGCCCTTCAGACCTGGCAAGCCGAGCGGCTCGAACCCATGCGACAAGTGTTTCTCGTCGAGGACGCGGCGGTGACGGGCGTCCATGTCGGCGACTACATCGCGCTGGCCGAGGCGTCAGAGGAACCGGTCTGGCGGATCGAATCGGTCTTGACGCTGGGTCGTCACCGCTTCAACGCGGCCCGTCGGCCCGATCAGGTCGCCGCCGAGGCGGAGGTGTTTCGCCTCGCCCAGGAAGCGAGCGATCCCCATGTTCGCGCCGCTGCACAACAAGCGCGCGATCTCGACCTGCCGGGCCACAGGATGGTGCGTTTCGGCCGATATTGACATGTTGCGGCCACCGGCACTGCGGAACATTTAGGCACCTCCCCGATTTAGGCCAAAAACCGCGTAAAAAGGCGGCGATCGTGTGGATTTTCGTTGCCCAAGGACGCCCTTCCGGTTATTTGTTATACCCCGACGGGTATCTCTGGGTACCCGAACGGGCCAAGCCCGGTGTCGCGGACGTTCCGCGGCGGGGCAACTCGGGTGTCGCACATGGGGCGCCAAGATTCCACGAAAGCCGCGCATGCGGCGAACCAGTTAACGACGGTCGGCCGGGCACCTGTGAGGAGGATGCTCCTGACCGTCACCGCGAAAGGAGAGGGGAGCGTTCGATGGCCGCAGTCAGGGCCGATTCCGACATGTCGGGCCGCCATTCCGCCCGTGAGGGCGTGGTGCGACGCGACGTGATGTGTGCCGACGACCCCTCGCGGGTCGTCGATGAAAAGCACGTCGACGGATTCGTTCAAGACCAGCGCCTCCGCTCCCCCTCCCTCGCTGACACGTCAAAACCTGACGACGCTCCGCTCCTCGTCGGCGAGTCGACGGTCTTGCGCCAGTTGGCCCGCGTGGCCGGCAATGTCGCCCCACGCCGGTCCACGGTCATGGTCCTCGGCGAGACAGGCGTGGGCAAGGAACTCTTCGCCCGCACGATCCACCACCTTTCGGACCGAGGAGTCCATGGCTCCGACGGGCCAATGGTCGCTGTCGACTGCTCGACCCTTACAGAATCTCTGTTCGAAAGTCAGATGTTCGGCCACGTCCGTGGTGCCTTCACCGGGGCTGTCCGTGACGCGGTTGGTTTCTTCCGCGCGGCCGAGGGGGGTACGCTTTTCCTCGACGAGGTCGGCGAACTCTCGCCCGCGCACCAAGCCAAGCTCCTGCGAGCCATCCAGGATCGCAGCGTCACGCCCGTCGGCTCGACCACCGCTCACCCGGTCGATGTCCGGCTCGTCTGCGCCACCCACCGCGATTTGCCGGCCATGGTCAAACGCGGCGAGTTCCGCGAAGACCTATATTTCCGGCTCAACGTGATCACGCTCGACATCCCTCCGTTGCGTGAGCGGCGCGAAGACATCATGCCGCTGGTCAATCACTTTTTGGCCAGTCAGGCGGCTTTGTACGATGAGCCGGTCAAGTGGGTCGACGCTGACGCGACGGCGGCGCTACTAGGGCACCGCTGGTCGGGCAACGTCCGCGAGGTCGCCAACGTGGCCGAATACCTCCACGTGATGGCCGGCCCGACAGTGACACGGGCGGACTTACCGACGCAGTTCGCCGACGAGACGCACGCCCGGATCGAAACCGAGTTCAACCTCGACGCGCTCGAACGCCGGGCAATTGAGCGCGCCCTCGAGCAGACGGCCGGGAACAAGACCGCCGCCGCGCGGCTGCTGGGCGTGCATGTGCAAAAGCTCACCCGTCGCATGCGGAAGCTCGGTGTCGTGATCGCTTCACGCTGACTCGGCGGCTCTTGCCGCCACGGCGCACATCTCCGGCCCCGGATCGTGCTGGGCCATCCATGGCATCGCACGACCCGAGGCCGCTCCGGAAGACACATCTGGTGAACTGCTTACCGCAGTGGTGAACCACTCAGAGCGGCCCGCCCTTTTGGGGCGTTTCACCACCCCCGGTCGCGCCGCCGATTCCGCCGGTGTCGTTCCCGGCCGGACCGAGATCGCCGGCTGCCTCGGCTTTGAGCGTCTTGGCGACCGAATGCGTACGCGGGTTCGGGCCGTCGTTCATGGCGATGCGATCGACCGGAACGCCGAGGGTGTCGAGGTACGCAGCGACCGAAGCCTTGCGGGCGTCGGTGGCATCGTCGTCGATGTCGATATCGACATAGATCGTCAGGTCGGCCGCCGGCGACGTACCGCGATCAATCCGGCCGAGCTTCTGCCGGCCGAGGCTGTTGAGTTCGTCACCGTCGAAGTGGAACGCGTAGAGCGTGCCGTCCTTGGCGGCGCCGATCTCCGCCTGCCGCTCGGCCATGAGCAGTGCGTGACGATCGTCGCGCTCGGGGAAGAACGCTTTGTCGTTGCTCTCGGGGAGTTTGCCACAGCCGGCGATCAGCACCGTCGCGGTACCGATCATCAACGGGATTTTGGTGAGCTTGGAGGTCATGACGTTTCTTTCTGGCGGGTGTGTCTTTGGATGGGATCGGTGATCGGGCGGGTCGACTTTGCCGGGGCGTGGTTATTGCGCCTGCGACATGCCGGACAGGAAGCCGAGCACGGGCGGGCCGAGCAGAACGATGAACGTGGCCGGGAAGATGAACAACACCAACGGGAAGTTAAGCTTCACCGTGGCCTTGGCAGCCTTCTCCTCGGCCTTGAAGTGGCGTTGCTGGCGGAGGCTATCGGCCTGGACGTGCAGTGCGGTCGAGACGCTCGTGCCGAACCGCTCGGCCTGAACAAGCATCGCGGCCAGACCCTGCAACGGCGGGTTCTGCGTGCGTTGCCCGAGGTTCTTGAGCGCGTCGGACCGGCCGATGCCGATACGGGTCTCCATGTTCATGATGCCGAACTCACGCGCGATCGCCGGGTGAGCGACGGACAACTCCTCGGCCACGCGCTGCATGGCCGCGTCGATCGTCAGGCCCGCCTCGACACAAACCACCAACAAGTCCAACGCATCGGGCAGGCCGAACTGCAACTCCTTCTGGTTGCCGCTGATCTTGTTCTTGAGCCAGAAGCTGGGCAGGAAGTATCCGATGAAGCCGAACACGGCGATGAACAACGCGAACTTCCCGAAGATCGAACCGAGTAGCAATCCGAGGATGGCCCCGCCCATCAGGCCGGCGACGCGGAAGCCGATGAACACATGCACCGCGCTGGGCGAGTAGATCCCGGCGGCGATCATCTTGCCTCGCAGGTTGCCGAGCGCGCCGCCGTCTTCGGGCAGGAACGGCTTGGCGACCTTCTGGAACAGCGCCTTGATGTGGGTGGCGGCCGACGGCTTTTCCTTGGTGATCGCAACGGCCTGCCCCTTGCCACCGCGGAGGCGGTCGCCGAGCTTGTTGCCCGTACCGCTAAGCACGAGCTGTCCGACACCATAAGCGATCAGGCCGACGGTCCCCGCGGCACAGATGGCGAACATGATCGGCATCGCACCGGACGCGGCCAGATGAAGAAGTGAGTGTGTCATATGAAAATCCCCGTGCGGGTTACACCTTGAGCGTGGTCATCTTGCGGATCATGAACAGCCCCATGAGCTGCATGCAGAACGCACCGCCGAGCATCATCTGGCCCAACGAGTCTTCGAGCAGCACGCCCCAGTTGTCCGGTGCCATGACGTAGCAAATCACGAACAGAACGGCGGGGAAGGCGGTGAGGATGTAGCCGGTGAAGCGGCCTTCGGCGGTCTTGGCCTTGACCGACTTCTGCAGCCGGATGCGCTGGCGGATCATCTCGGAGATGTTCTCGAGCACTTTGCACAAGTCGCCGCCCGTCTGGCGTTGGATGAGTACCGCGGTGACGAAGAACGCGAAGTCGGTCGACTCGACGTGCTTGATCATCTGCTTGAGCGCGTCCTCCATGCTCGTGCCGAGCGAGTGCCGGTCGTAGGCGCGGGCGAACTCCTCGTTGATCGGCGCGGGCAGTTCCTCGCCCATCATCTGGAAGCCGGTCGAGAGCGAATGGCCGGCCTTGAGGCTTCGGGCGAGGAAGTCGAGCGAGTCCGGAATCTGGTCTTCCATGAGCCGCTGACGCTTGTTGCGTTTGCGGGTGAGCCACATGAACGGCATGAGCCCGAACATGATCGCCGCGACCAACGCAACGAAGGCCGATCCGGTAAAGAGCAGGACGATCAGCGCCGCCCCGCCGCCGAAGCCGGCCACGAGATAGAAGAACTTGTCGAGCCCGAAGTCCGGGTACGCCTGCACAAGCAACTGGCTGACGTTCTGAACTAGACGGTACTTGGCGATCTTGGCCGTCCAGCCGGGGAAGTCGTCCTCGGCGCTGATGATCATCGAGCGCGGGTCGACGAGTCGGCCTTGCTTGTCCTCGGCTTCCTTGGGTTTCTCCGTGCGGTCCAGACGCCGTTTGAGCTGCTTGGCGTCCTTGTCGGTCATCGACAGGATCACCTGCGTTGCCCCGAACACGAGACAACCCACGGCGAGAAACGCGAAGATGGTGAGGATGATGGGGCTCATGGCGGGAACGTGTCGGAAGTAAATCGAACAGGCAATCTGGAACGTGTCACACTTCGATCCGCCGCTTCTCGAACATGTCGGCGGGCAGGCGGATGCCGCGGTGTTCGATGCGATCGCTCACGGCAGGTCGCATGCCGGTGGCTTCGAAGTGGCCGCGGGCTTTGCCGTGTTCGTCGATGCCGTCCTGGTTGAACCGGAACAGATCGTGCATGGTGATCTGCTCGCCTTCCATACCGACGACTTCGGTAACGTGCGTGACTTTTCGGGGGCCACCCGTGAGTCGGCGAGCCTGAACGATGATGTCGACTGCGCTGCCGATCTGTTGCCGCATGCCGCGGACGGGGATGTCGTAGCCGGCCATGGCGATCATCACTTCGAGACGGCTGATGGCATCGCGTGGCGTGTTGGCGTGGATCGTGGTCATCGAACCGTCGTGACCGGTGTTCATGGCCTGGAGCATGTCCAGTGCCTCACCCGCACGACATTCGCCGACGATGATCCGGTCCGGACGCATACGCAGACAGTTCTTCACCAGCTCGCGAGCGGTGACCTCGCCCTTGCCTTCGATGTTGGCCGGGCGGGTTTCGAGGCGGACGACGTGCGGTTGTTGCAGTTGCAGTTCCGCGGCGTCCTCGATCGTGATCACACGTTCGTCGGCCGGCACGTAACGGCTCAGCGAGTTCAATAGCGTCGTCTTACCAGAACCCGTACCACCGGAGATGAGAATGTTGCAGCGGGCCTGCACCGCGGCGGCGAGGAAGTCCATCACTTCCGCCGGGAACGCCCCGAATCGAATGAGGTCCTCCAACTGCAACGGCTTGGAACCGAAGCGACGAATCGACATCGCACAACCGTCGAGTGCCAGCGGCGGGATGATCGCGTTCACACGAGAGCCGTCGCTCAAACGCGCGTCGACCATCGGCGAGGTTTCGTCCACGCGCCGACCCACGCCCGCACAGATGCGGTCGATGATCTGACGCAGGTGGGTGTTGTCGCGGAAGTTGACGTCGGAGACCTCAAGCTTGCCGCCCTTCTCGACATAAATCTGGTCATGGCGGTTGATGAGGATGTCGCTGACCTTGGGATCCTTGAGGATGGTTTCGAGCGGGCCGAGACCGAACGTCTCGTCCATCACCTCTTCCATCAACGTTTCCTGTTCGCTTCCGGTGAGCAACGAATCTTCATCGCGACACAGTTCGCGGACCAGGTTGCGCACCTCGGCGCGGACGACGTCCGCGGGGAGGTTGCGCATGTTCTGCATGTCGAGCCGATCCACCAACTGTTGGTGGATGCGCACCTTCATCTGCGTGAGCTTCTGCTGGCGTTCGGGGGCGGCCGGCGGGACGACGAGTTTGGTCCGCTTGGCCTCGGCGGCGGCGTGGGCGGCGGCGCTGAAGACCGGCTTGTCACCGTCTCCTCCCGACGCGGGCGAAGGTGCTTTGGCAGACGGCGCGGATTCGGGCGCGGCCTGCTGATCGTCTTCCTTCTTTCCGTCGAAGCTCGGGAGCATCTTGGGGTCCGGGAGCGTGACGCCGCTGCTTTTGGTGAATAGGCCCATGGCTTATGTCCTCGGTGTGGCTACTGCAGTGTCCAATTCGGTGTCCGACTTGGCAGCGGGTTCAGGCGGCCTGTTTGGTGTCGGCCAGCGCGTTGATCGAGTTGGCGAACTGACGCAGTGACTGTGAAATCTCGCTACGCGGCGCACGCAGCACCACCGGCTCGCCATAGTTGATCGCGGCGATCGCGTTCTTGAAGTCGTTGGGCACCATCCAGGCGATCTCCAACCCCAGGGCCTTCTCGACCTCACGCGGATTGATGTCCCAGCCCTTTTTCACATAGCGGTTCACGACGACCTTGATCTTGCTGCTTTCGACGCCCATGCGGCGGAGCGTGCCTACGAAACGTTCCGCGTTACGCGCACTAGGCACGTTGAGCTGCATCACGATCACGTTCATGTCGGCCAACTGGATCGTCGTCGAATAAACCGGGTCGATGCTCATCACCGAGTCGACCACGGTGTAGTCGAACATGCGGCCGAGCAGGTTCATCAGCTTGTTGATGCCGGCCTGGTTGATCCGTTGGGTGTCCTCGGGGAGGTCGGGGCGCGGCAGGATGTTCAGGCCGCTGTTCTCGTGAACCCACAGGGCACGATCGAGCACTTGCGGATCGACCTGCTGGGCATTGTCCATCACATCGGCGAGGTTGTAGCGCGGCTCGGCGTCGAAGGCCGAGGCACAGCCGCCACGAACCAAGTCCATGTCGACGAGGCACGCCTTGCCCTGTTCGGCGAGGCTCGCCGCGATGTTGCACGCAACGGTGGTGCTACCACAGCCGCCGATCGTCGGGATGACCTGAATGATCTTGCCCTTGCGGCCGACGTTGTGAACCTTGGCGACACGCTCAAGGCTCGCGCCGAACTTCTGTTCCTGGATTGGCAGCGGAACGAACTCGCGGAAGCCGTGGGCCATCGCGTCCATCAGCAACTGAGGATCGAGCACCTGGCTCATCACGAAGAACGCCACGCCGGGGTACTTACCCGGCAGGTCGCTGATCGTGTGGAGCATGTCCGCCGCGTTGGGATCGAGGTTGACGATCGCAAGCTGCGGGGCTTCAGACCGTGCGAGGTAAGTGTCGAGGTGCTCGACACTGTCGAGTTGCTGGGCGACGTTGACGCCGAGCCCGTTGAGGAACTCGCACAGTTCGACGCGGTTTTCGGCGTCGGAGTCCACGATGATGGCGGAGAGCTGAATGAACATGGTTTGTCCTATTGGCCGGTCATTTGCCGGCGGATTGCTGCGTGTCTAACTACTTGCGTGCGTGGATGGGTGGGCGTGCTTATTTTTCGCTGAAGCCGATGAACCCGATGAAGCGCGGCCCGGTGGGCAGCTCGCGTTGCGTGGTCGCCGAGAATGGCGTCGGCTCGGCGGCGTCTTTTGCGGTGGCGGGTTCGATGACCATGGGTGCAGCCGTCTCGCGACGGGGCTGATCGTCGATCGCCTCGGTGCTCTGCTCGATCGCTTCTTCCACCTCGGCCGGTGCTTCGAGCTTCGCGTCTTCGGCGGCGGGCACGGTGTCGGTCTCGACGGCCTGGTCTTCAACCATGACGTCTTCGTCTTCCTTGACCGCGATCACTTCGGTGACGTCGGGTTCTGCTTCGCCTTCGTTGGCCAGCACGGTTTCGGTATCGCTTACTTCACCATCGACGACGGGCTCGACCACCGGTGCCGGCTCGGGTTTGTTGGAGATGTCCTCACCGAACTCGCCGAACCCGAAGAGTTCAAGATCATCCGGGTGCCGCCAGCGATCGCCGGGGACTTCCGGTGTCACGTCCGGGTTCATCCCTTCAACGAGCGTCGGCGTGACCATCACGACTAGCTCGGTCTCGGCACGCTCGTAGCGAACCGAACGGAACAGTGCACCGACGATCGGAAGTTCGCCCAGGCCCGGCACGGACGAGCGGTTCGCGGTGACCCGGCTCTCGAGCAGCCCGCCGATCATCAGCGTCTGGCCCGGGGCGAGTTCGACCGTGGTCGAGTTTTCCTTGGTGTTCAGGGCCGGGATCTGCAGGCCGGCGATCGTGACCGCTCGGGCAAAGTCGAGGTCGCTGGAACGTGTGTCGAGCTTGAGACGGATACGCCCGTCGCCGAGCACGGTCGGCACGTAGTCGAGCCGCACACCGAACTCTTTGTATTCGATCGTAATCGTTTCTTCCTGCGGCACAGGGACGGGGATTTCGCCACCGGCGAGCATCGTGCCCTTCTGGCCGCTCATGACGGTGACGTTCGGCTCGCTGAGCATCCGCAGAAGGTTGGCCTCCTTGAGCGCGTTGACGAAGCCGAAGAACGGATCGCCATCGATGCTGCCGGTGGCGAAAGCCTGCACGCCCGGCGAACTGCCCAGCGGCGTGATGATCGAACCGCCGGCCTGGCCGATCGGGGCGATTGCGCCGATGTTGCTGCCGAAGATCGTCGGTCCGTCCTGGAAGCCGAAGTTGATGCCCAACTCGCGTGACATGTCACGGCTGACCTCGGCGAACCGAACGCGAAGCATCACGGTCTGTCCGCCACCGATTTCGAGCAGGTTCACGACTTCATCGGCGAACGTACTGGCGACTTCGAGGATCTGCTCGGCGGTGTCGATGTCCGACACGCGGCCCTGCAAGGCGATCGTGTTACCGACCGGCGTGATGCTGATGTCTTCGTTCGGAAACGCCACGAGCATCGCATCCCGAAGTGCGGCAAAGTCCGGCTCCACCGCGAGCTGGATCATCTCGCTCTGATCGTCCTCGTCCCACAGGATGAGCTGCGTGTGGCCGGTGGCCTTGGCGGTGACGAGCAGGGAGTCGACGCCCAGCGGATTGACCTCGGCGATGTCGGGCGAGCCGACGCTCACGCGGGTGAACGGCCGGTTGGTCGTGATGACCTGCGAACCGGCGACGGGCATACGCACATCCCCCCGCTCGGAGAGGCCTTCGCGGACGAAACTGTCAGTGGCTCCGTCGATGTCGGCCAGCGGGGCCGGCTCGATCTCTTCGGTGGCCTCGGCGACCTTGATGGGCGCGGGTGTTTCGATCACGACGGGCGTCGGAACAGGCTCGGCCAGCGGTTCGGCGTCCGCGACGATGTCGGTCAGCGACACGGTCGATAGTTCGATCTGATCGATCGGCTTCTCGAAACCGTCGGCCTCGACAACCTCATACGGGTCGACGATCTCCTCGAACGTCTCGGCTTCCGCGACAGGCGTGGGCGCGGCGATCGCGGTAGCGACGGCGTCGCGGACGAACCGCGGGGCACCGATCGCCGTTTCGTCGGTCGTGTCGGCGGGGATATCGATGGGAGCTGCGATCGCGGCGACCTCGTTGGTCGGCTCATCGCTCACTTCGCTCTGGAGCATCGCGGTCTCGGCCAGGAAGTCCGGCGACGCCGACAGCGCATCGGCCGGGCCGTTGAACATGCTGTGGGCCGCGAGGCCGATCAGGCCGACCGCACCGGCCGCCATCAGAATGGCCGGCACAACCTTGCGCGTCTGGGTGTTGTCTTGGTTCAGGTTGCTCATCGTTTTGTCCCGTGAGGGTGTCAGTCGTATTTGGGTCAGCGCCGGCAAGCCGCACGGCGCAAGGGGTGGGCGACGGAGCACCCGATTAGTCGGTCAGTTCCTCGAAGCCGGTGTGATCGCCGGCGATCACCGGTGTTTGCTCGTCCCGTTCTTCGTTGTTCCACATCCAGGTCCAAAAACTGCCAGGGGTCTTGGGCGTGACCGGCTCAACCTCACCGGCGGCAGGCGTGGCTTCGGTCTCGGCGTCCGCTTTCTTCTCGCGGACCGGCACGGTGATCCGGGTCTCGACGCCGCCGCGAATGACGGTGATTTGGCGTGTCTTCGGCTCGGGGGCAACGTCGGCGAACATGTCCGCATCGCCCTGGGCGTCGAAGTCACGCTCGGCGAACGGGTCGTTGTCGGCACCGACGCCGGCAAAGCCGAGCTCGTCGCCGAAGTCGCTCTGACCGCGAAGGTCGTTAAGCGTAAAGGCCGGAATCTCGATCGGCTCACCGTCGTTCATGGGCCGCAGCACCAGGCGGGCTTTGGCACTGCGGAAGGCCAGTTCCAACACCTGCGCTTCTTCGGTGGTCACTTCCAGCGTCGCGGTCGGCGTCTGCAGTTCCTGAGGCTCGGTGCCTTCGCCATTCTCGGCGAGGTGTCGGCTGGTCTGCCGGCCGATCGCGATGACCTTCACGTCCTTCACGAACGTGCGGCTGATGTCGGGCAACTCGCCCGAGCCGAACACGGTGCCGACCACGTCGACGCGGCTCTCGGGCATCAGCACACCGCTCTTGGCGATTTCGTCGTCAATCTTCACGACGACCGCGCGGGTGCCGGGCGAAAGCAGCGCGGCGATACCGGCGGGGCTTTCGGGGTCCGCAGTCTGGTCGGCGAGGACGGTCTGCCCTTCGCCGTAGCTGACCAGTGCGATACGCTTGGCGACCTCGCTCGGATCGGCGAACGCGCCCGGGGCGACGTTCTCGATCTCGACGCGCGAAACTCGCAAGGCGTCGGGCGTGATGCGCGTGCCGGCCGGGATGGGCCGGACGGTCACGACGATGTCGGCGTACTGGGGTGCTTCGACCTCGGGAGCCGCCGCTGGGGCGCTCGCGAGGTTCAGGGCCATGAAGGCCGCGACCAAGCCGAGCACGACGGCCAGTATCAGGGGTAACCAGATCTTGAGATTCATGTCTATCCTCGGTCTTGTCTGAGGTCGTTTCGATGCACTGCCTCCGGAGCGCTCGCCGGGCACGGGCCGCAACGAAAACACATCCGTTTCCAACATCTGCGTCGGCGATACGCCTGTACCGGTTGAGACGGCCGTCCCCGACAAATCGAAATTCCCGGCACCCGCCCCAGCCCAGTGCTGCAGGGGGAATCTCGACGTTTCTCGGACGTTGGCATTTTGAAGAAATGGACCCGCGACAACGCGAACAGCCCGACACTCACGTGTCGGGCCGTCGGCTCCTCCCAAAATGTTGATGGCCGTCGGAGATGCGTCCCAGGCGTCAGCCCTCTTTCCGCATAACCGTGCTGCCGTGAACCTTCGACGGGAGTATCGCGCCGTACGCGAAGCTGCCGAGCTTCACGAGCGAGGCGTCCTGCCAGTTGATATCGACCTCGACCGCGACGGACGAACCGGCAGAGGCCGACTCGGCGGCAGTCACCGTGCCACTGCCGTCGTGGATCTTCACGGTGTAGTTGATGTTCTTGAGAGACGCGTTATCCATGGCTTGGGCGATGGCGGCGTTGACGTCGGTGTTGGTTCCGCCATCGACCGCACCGGCGCGGGCGCCCTGGCGGGCCGCGCCTTGGACAGAGTGGTGGACGTAGAAGAAATAGCCGTACTCGATGATCCCGAAGGTCAGTGCCGCGAGCAGCGGCAGGACCAGTGCTGTTTCGAGCACACTAACGCCGCGTTTGCGTTGGCGGCGTTGTTGTTTGAGCTTCCTGAACATGGGTCAGTCCTTTGAGTGTCCGAAACCTGTCATACAAACAACGGCCAGGCCAGGCCGGTGAGCACGGCCAATAACACGGGCACGGCGTACGGCAGCGGCTTATCCACGCTGCGGCTGGTCTCGGCGGTGGCGACGTGGTTGCCCAGATCGGCGACGTGGTCGACGCCGATCTTGCGGACGTTGATCAGCTGTCCGATGAGCAGCGCGGTGTTCTTGAACAGACGCCCGAGCGTGCCGGCCCTGGCGGACTGGGCGAGAATGATCACGAGGCCGAAGATCGCGCTGATGCAAAAAACACTCAACACGCCCAGCGGCCCGAACCATGCGCCGACGCCGGCGAGAAGTTTGACGTCCCCCCCACCCACGGCACGAACGACGAACGCGGGAAAGGTGAGCCCGAAGCCGAGCAGCAACCCAAGCCATGCCGAGCCGAAGCCGGCGAGCCCGCCGTGCCAGAACGAGTGTCCCAACCCGCCGAGCAGCAGGATCGCGACCAGTGCGTTGGGAATGCGTCGGGACCGAATGTCGGTCACCGCCGCGTAGGCCAATAGCGCGAGCATCGGCACCAGCGTGATCAACGGGGCGTCGGTCGGGGGAGATGTGAGCCAGTCGAGGTTCATGGTGTTGGACTCGGCGGTCTATTCGGGAGCACCGGTGGCGAACTCTTCCTGGGCGGCTTTCCACATCTTCGCCGGCGCGGCCGAGAAGGTCAGCAATACCGCGATCGAAGCAACGATCAACAGACCGACGACCATCGCGTACTCCAGAACTTCGCCGCCGTGGTCTTCATGTACCAATCGCTCGAGAGAACTCAGCATTTCTACTCCGTTTTTGACGAATGCTCCCCATGGCTGACATCGGTTGGTTGCGGCGGGCGCTGAACCTTGCTTGGCGGAAAGGCCAGGCCGGTAAATGCCACCGCACCGCGATCAAGCGGTGCGGGGCGTGAATCGAGTTGGCAACGAAAGAGCCAGACTCTGGTTGGTCGGTCGCCCGCTTAGGAGCTGGCCGAGGTGAAGTCGGTGTTGATCTTCGTCCAAGTCGCCTTGACCTGCTTACCGACCAGACCAATGACGGCGATGGCGGCGACAACGATCAGACCGGCGATCAGAGCGTACTCGAGCATCTCGCCGCCCTGCTCGTCCTTGACAAGACGATCGAACTGGTTCTTCAAAGTCTTCATGATGACTCTCCCGATGGTGTCCTTGGGCCGAATAGCGTTGCCACGTTGCCGGCTCCGCGGACGTTTATGTCTTTCCCCTGCCGACAACCGCCGGAGCATTTTCGCCGGGCAACTCATCGGCCCCAGGGACAAACGCTTATTGCGCCAAACCGATCCGCTCGGACCGATCCGCCCCGAAACGATCGGGGTTGCATTTCCAACATCGACTTCGAATTGGGTCAGCTTGATTGCAAGCCAACAGGTTCTCCCGCTCACGACGAACGCGCACACGAACTGCTGACCTGCAAGCCCGATTAGGGAAGCTCAGGCCGGTTTTCGCGCGAAACAACCCTGGAAAACAGTGCGTTATCGGGCGGTGAGAAAATCAGTACGCCACGAACTTCGCACCCGGCACGCACACGACGTTGACTATCATGCCGGTCTCGATCTGCCCGCTGTTGAGGTCGATCGCGTCGGCCGTTCGGGGCAGTTCGACGATGACCGTGCAGCCCGCATGCAGCACCAACGTCCGGTCATCACCGGCGATGACGCGGCCCTGCACCGTGCGTGGCTCGCCGACGATCGGGGCGATGAAGTTTCCGCCGCTGGGCACGCTGTACATCTTGCGAGCCTTCACCTGCACCGCGCCCTTGAGCAGCTTGGCGGTCGCGCCGTCGAAGCCGGCCGCGTCGAGGTGAAACTTGTACGTCGTGCCGCTGGGTGCGAACACCAGCGTGTCGCCGTCGACCGAGAGCACCTTGCCCTTGGTGCCGTGATCACGGGCGAACTCGGGGATGGCGGCGTTGGCGGTGGAGGTCTCGGGCATGGCCGATGATCGTTGCCGTTCGACGCAGGGAATCAAGCGGGGAATCAAGCGGGGAATCACGCCGACGCCGGTTCCCCGGACGTGCGAAAACACTACCCTGCCCACCATGTCCCGCGTACGCAAAGCCGTCATCACCGCCGCCGGCCGTGGAACCCGCCAGTACCCGGCCACCTCGGCGGTTCAGAAAGAGATGCTGAGTCTGGTCGACCGCGACGGGCTGACCAAGCCGACGCTCCAACTCATCATTGAGGAGTGCGTCGAATCCGGCATTGAGGAGATCTGCATCGTCTGCAGCCCAGGCGGCGACGAGGCACTACGCAACTACTTCAAACGTCTCGACGACAAGGACGTCCGCGCGTATCGCGGCAAGGACTGGGCCATCCTCGAATCCGAACGCCTCGGCAGTCTCGGCGAGCGGCTCTCCTACGTCATCCAGCACGACCCGCAGGGCTTTGGCCATGCCGTATATCAAGCCAAGGACTTCGTCGGCGACGACCCGTTCGTCTTGCTGCTGGGCGACCACGTCTACATTTCCGACGTGCAGGACCGCTGCGTGCTGCAGCTGGTGAAGGTGTTCGAGAAGTACGGCCTCGACGCGGTGACCGGCGTGCAGCCGACGCTTGAAAAACAGCTACACCTGTTCGGCACGATCAAGGGGAACCCCGTCGACCAGGACGCGGGCATCTACAAGGCCGAGTTGATCATCGAAAAGCCCAGCATCGAGGAAGCCCGCGCGAAACTCACGACGCCGGGCCTACAGGCGGGCAACTACCTGTGCCACTTCGGTATCCACATCTTTTCCCCGGCGATTATGGACTCGTTGGGCTACCACATCGACAACGACCTCCGCGACGGCGGCGAAATCCAGCTCACCTCCAGCCAGGAACACCTCCGCGCCAACTGCGGCAAGTACTGGGCCGTCATCAACCAGGGCCAGCGCTACGACACCGGAATCCCTCTGGGATTGATGGAGACGCAACTCGGCCTGGCACTGTCCGGAAAACACCGCCAGGAGATGTGCGAATCCATCGCACGGATCCTCGCGACCCAGCAGCGCGTGTGAGCTTTCAGTTCCGACCGCATTTTGCGATGGCGCGAACACATCGACGCCCGCCCGCGTACAACATGATGGCGAATGGCGTAAAGGTGGTGACACGCCGCAGTAATCGCCGGTAACTGCAAAACTCGTCGCGGTATTGGACGCTTGTGGTTGATGCGGAGCATCCCATGAAAATTTTAAGCCATCACATTTCGGGACAGTCGGGTAACGAGAAGCCGTTGCGGTCGGGACAGGGACTGGCGACGAGCCAAGCGCTCAATCCCGGGCTCGCCCAGAGCATCGTGGCCAGCCCGGCGGTCAACGCCAAGCGTCGTGCGTTCCACGACGGCGAGACGATCGTCGACACTCACGAGCCGGCGGACGAAGTGTTCCTCATCCACCGCGGACAAGTTCGGCTCTACCACGACATCTCGCATACCGAGCAAGCGCGGCCGGAGCAGGGTCTGGCCGACACCCCCACCGGGCTCCGCGGCGAGCGGCTCGTGTCCATTCTCGGCCCGGACGATTGGTTCGGGTTCGCCGCCGTCGCCGGCAAACCGCAGGCAGAACTCCGCGCCGTGACCCACGGCCCGGCCGTGGTGAGCAGCATCGACGTCAATCGCTTGCTCGCGGCGCTGGCCGATGAGCCGGCGGCGTTGCTTGCGTTTACCCGCGACCTCGCGGCCAAGCTCGAAGACGCCTGTACCGAAGCCACGAGCTTGATGTTCGACGACTGTCACCGCCGGCTCGTTCGCAAGCTGCTCACGCTGAGCAAAACGTCTGCCGCCACCGCGTTCTCCGACGGCACGATCGAACTACGCGTCACGCACCACCAGATCGCACAGGCGATCGGCGTCGCGCGTGAATCGGTTAGCCTGTGCCTCGGCGAGCTGCGGACGAGAAACGTGCTGACCACCGGCCGGAATCGCGTGACCTTCGCACCCAGCGATCTCGCCGCCCTGCTGTGATTGGATTGCCTTAACTACGCCGCGTCGGCACGGGGCATGGTGAAGTCTGGCCCGGCGATGCAATCACGGCCGGCCGCCTTGGCGCGGTACAGCGCCTCATCCGCCGCGGCGATCAGCGCCTCGGGTGTCGACACCCCGCTGCCCGCCACGTCGGCGATGCCGATGCTCATCGTCAGGCCCACCTCGCGGGCCAAGGCTTGGCCGCTGCGGTTCCAGAACGAGTTACGCAACCGCTGCATGATCCCCGCCGTCGTCTGTGCGTCGGCCTTCGGGAACAAGAGAACGAACTCGTCGCCGCCGTACCGACTCGCGACATCCATGGTTCGCAGCACCTCGGCGATCGTCTTGCCGGCCAGCACGATCATGTCGTCGCCGACCTGATGGCCGAGCGTGTCGTTGATCGATTTGAAGTGGTCGAGGTCGAGCATCACCGCGCTGAGATTGCTCGGATAACGCTGGCACTCGGCGAAGAGTTGGTTGAGGTGTTTTTCGAAGTTCCGGCGGTTGTACAACCCGGTCAACGGATCGGTCGCGGCCTCCTGCTCGGCACGCTGGACGTCGCTTTGCAACTGCGACAACGCCTGCCGGTGAACGGTTTCGCGCTCACGCAACATCTGCGTCATCGCGAGGCTTTTCTGCACGACGAGCGGGACGGTGTCGATGTAGTCGGGCGTCTTGACAACGTAGTCGGTCGCACCGTTGCGGATCGCGCTGGTGGCGATGTCGACGGCATTCTCGCCGGTGACCATGATGACGGGCGTCGAGCAGGTCGCGCGGATATCGGCGAGCATCTCCAGCCCGGTCCCGTCGGGCAGGTTGTAGTCGGTGAGGATCAGGTCGAAGGCCTGGAAATCATGTCCGAGCGCGTCCTTGCGGCAAACCGCGCTGATGACGCAGCCCTCGCCGAGACTGTCCTCGAGCGTCTCGGTCATCAGCTCCAGCTGGTCCGGATCATCCTCGATGACCAGGAGCCTGGCGAGCCGGTCGGGTTGTTCAGGTGCAGTGGGCACGGGGTGGGATCTCCGATACAAAGTCCGATCGAATCACGAGCAAGACAAACGCCTGCTCAGCCGTCAGTGCCGGTCCTGGCCGGCCGACGGTGAACTTGTAGCCAGTACCCCACGGACTGGCGGACCATGTCGATAAACGTCGCCCCATCGCTGGGCTTGACGGTATAGCTGTTGGCACCGAGCTCCGCGGCGGCATTGATCCGCTCGGCATCGTCGACGCCGGTCATCATCACGACCGGAACATGATGCAAACGCGGGTCGGACTTGATCCGCTCGAGCGTCTCCAGCCCGTCCATCCGCGGCATTTCGAGGTCGAGGAAAATCAGATCCGGCGGCGCACCGCGCCGCAAGACTGCCAACGCATCCGCGCCGTTCTCCGCCTCGGTCGCGTCAAAGTTCACGCCGGTCTCATCGAGCGCATCGCGCACGAGCATGCGGCAGTCCGGGTCGTCGTCGATCAACATGATCCGAACCGGCGGCTTACCAAATTCAACAGTCTTCCTGGACATAAAGCACCTTTGATTTGGGGCAGCGTTCCCAACGGGGTCTTCAAGCTGCATCGGCCGATACGCTGGCCGGGTTGATCGGGGCAGCGTCGGACGTGGGCTGTTTGGCCAGCCCGGCCTCGACGTACTTCGCGTTGATGGTGAACCGGAACGTTGTCCCCTTGCCCAGTTCGGACTCGGCCCAGATCGTTCCGTTGTACGTTTCGACAATGCTCTTGACGCTGGCAAGTCCCACGCCCTTGCCCTGCGCGTCACCGTGATTGGACGCGCGCCGGAAGACGTAGAACACCTTGTCGATATCTTCGGCGGCGATGCCCTTGCCGGTGTCACGGACGAAGAACTCGGCCTCGTTGGGCCGCACGACGCAGCCGACAGAGATGGTCTTGTGAACCACGCCGTTGTCGTCAAGCGAGCCGTCGCCCATGTACTTGATGGCGTTGTCGATGAGGTTCTGGAGCACCTGCCGGATGCGCGGGCGTTCGCAGCGGACCTTGGGAAGCGCGGTCGCCAGCGAGACCTCGATGTGCTTCTCGCGCAGGTCGCTCTCGAACATGCCCCGCAGGTCCCAGACCATTTGCTCGAGATTCACCAACTCCATTTCCGCGAAGTCGGTCTGGCGTGTCTTGATGCGGGACAGTTCGAGCAACTCGTTGATGAGGTCCATCTCGTGCTCGACGTTCTTTTCGATCCGATCGAGGCGGTGGAGTGTGTCGTCGCTGAGCGTGTCACCGGCCTTGCGGCGAAGCATCGTGACCATGCCCGCGATGTTGCGGAGCGGCGCGTTGAGGTCGTGGCTGATGGCACGGAGAAAGTCTTCCTTCTCCGCAATTTCCCCCGCAAGGCGACCGTTGGCCGTTTCGAGCTGGGTCGTCCGGTGCGCGATGCGTGTTTCCAGTTCGCGGTTGACCTGGGCGAGTTCACTGTTGACTCGCTGGACCGACTGGCGTTGCCGCTCGATCTCGTCGGCCATGTGCTGGAACGAGCGCCCAAGGTCACCGAGGATGTCGGTGCGACGCAGGTCGAACGTGTCGACGCTTTCGCCTTGGGCGATCTTGCGACTGGCCCGCTCGAACGCCGCCAGAGGGCGCGACGTCTGCCGCACGAACAAGCTGATCAAGACCTGGCCCAGCGCACAGCACGCGAGGCCGAGAACGATGAGACGGGCTTCGATTTTCTCCAACGCCGCGTCGTGGCCGGCGGTGTCGAGGCCGACCGTGATCGTGCCCATCGGCGAGGTCTCACCACGGTCGGGGAGCAGGACGACCGACGTCCCATGTACCACGTTTTCGTAGTCCGCCACGGAGGCCGAAGCGACCGGGCGGTTGTTGCTGTCGATGAGTCGAATGAAGCCGACGCCGGCGGGTGCGGACGCGCTGTGAAGGATATCGTTGATGCGATCGACGTCGCCCGCGGCAAGGGGCTCGCTCACGGCCAACGCGACGGCTTCCGCGCTTTGCCGGGCTTGGTGAGCGAGCATCGCGTCGAGCTGTCGGCCGGCCTCCCAACGGATGCCGAAGCCGCACAACGACACCGTGAGCAACAGCACCCCCGTGGTCGCGAGCATGAGCTTGCCACCGAGTCCGATACTGCGGAACACCGGCGCTAGCGCACGACGCACGAGCGACTCCTGGTCCCAATCACGTTTTGCCCACTTACTTCGTCGAGCCACAAACTTCGCATCGGCGTGATCCGAAGCGGAGTTAATGTCACCTCACGCGGATCTGGATGGGGGTGGCCTGCTCGAACGTGCCGGGCAGGACGAAGAGCACCGTCCCGTCCGGCAATCGCGTGTGCTGGGCCGATAACGCCCCGGCGAACGTCACGATCACCTCGCCGGGGGGCAGCCCGGTCATTTCGAACGCCGGGTCGGTGATCGGTCGGCGCGGCTCGAGCATCAGCGCCGCGCGTGGCTCATTGACGACCAGCACGAACGCGCCCCGGCCGTCATCGAACCCGTCGCCGTCGATGTCGGTCGGGCTTGTGCGAACCACGCGGACGTCCGGACCAACGATCTTGCCGGGAGTCGGCAGTTGGCGACCGAGCGTGTAGCGCTGGCCGTTGCGATACACCGTTTCACCGCCGGCACGGAATCGCAGGTCGTTGGCCTCGACCACGGGCTCAACGCCGATCAGGTCGATACCGCCCGCGTTACGGACCAGGCCTCGCTGGGCGACGGTCCAGCCGTTGTCGTGGAGGTCGCGTTGGTTGTCGACGAGCATAAGTTCATCGGCGGTCCCGTCGAAGGTCAGTCGCAGTAGCAAGCCACCGCTGCGGTCGATGCCCATGTCGCGAAGCGGCTGGAGGTCCACCGCGATCGGCTGCCAGAGATCGGCACGCAGGTCGAGCTTGGAAGAACTCACCGGCGAGCCGTCGTGCAAAAGCGTGAGCGTGACCGGGCCGTCGAACCGCGGGCGAACGTACCACGCGAGGAGTTGCCAAATGCCCGGCACCGCGCCGACCTGGTCGCCGCCGGGCCAGAGATTGCCGAGCGGCACGCTCAACTCGCCGTCGACCGCGAACCCGTATTGGCCGCCAAATGCATCGCCGTAGGTGCGTTCGCTGCGCGTGAAAAACTGGTCGCTTTGCATCTCCGCGTCGAGGAGCGTGAAGTACCGCTCATCGGCAAATACGTTGTCGGGCTTGGCGATCGCGAGCACACCACCACCGCCGAGATTGACGGCGTTCTCGCTACAACCGAACGACATGCCCAACGTCGCTAGCGCGACCGCGATGATCCATCGCATGACGCTTGGATCGTTCCTCGGTCGCAGCGCAAGTCAATCGCTTGCCAACCAATCACGGCGGCCCATAACCGGATCACTTGCGTAGCGAATCGGCGTACTTGCTGATGTGATCAGGCACCGGGTAGTGCCGCATGAGAAAGTCCCGCAACTGCCCCCGCTCGGCGAGCAGCATGCTCACCGGCTCGGCGAAATGGCGGGTGGAGAAGTTGAGCCCGCGCACGAGGTTGTCCGCGTCGGTCGCGACGTTGAGGTGGCCGCTATCGCGGTTCATGGGGACGATGCCGAACTGCCACGCCTGCCGGCGGTTGATGAGCCGCAGACACTGCTCGTCGGCCTCGATTTGTTTCAGGTCGCACTCGCCGGCGATGAGTTTGTACTGCTGAATCCACGCGTCCTCGATTGCCAGCGCGTCGATGCCGTACAGCCGTTCGGCCAGATCGCCGAAAGGCCGACCGCCCCGCCGCTGGACGTCGAGGATGTGGGCGACCTGCTCGTCGGTGAGCAAGCCACGCTCCACCAGCAACTCCCCGATGGGCATGCCGCGATTCTGCTCGTCGACGGTGTGGCTGGGAGCGGGTTCGAGTTCGAGGGGGCCGTTGGTATTGAATTGCATCATCGTCTCCGTGCGACGGCTGGCGTGAGTGCCAGCCCTGTCGCTACGACGACTATCGGCCCGAACAGGTAGCCGCTTTGGTCGGCCACTGACGACGCGTTACTTCTCGTGTTCGAGCGACGCCTTCAGGGCCCGGCGCCAAGCCAGGAGTTGGCCTTTGTGGTCGGCGAGGTGATGGACGAGCATGTATGCGACGGCATGACCGACGGTCGGCCAAAACTCACGCATGCCTTCATGCGGCATCTCAGCGCCAAGATCGGCGGCCTCGATTGCCTCGACCGTGATCTCCGCGGCCTGTTTGCGGAGCACATCAACCACGTCGGCATCGGGCGGGTACTCGGTGCGGTCCATCGAGGGCATCGAACCGTTGCCGGTGTTCTCGCCCCAAGCCTCGGGACAAAGGCCGTCCTTGCCGAGGAATCCGAGCAGCATCCCGTTGCCCATCGCACAGTGCGGCAGTGTCCACGCCGGATGGTTTCGCACACCGCCGGGTTGCGAGGCCCAGTGCTCGCGATCGACCGACTCGGCGATCTCGATCATCTTCTCGGTGGTGTACTTGAACTGTTCGACGAGGTGGGCGGTGGGGATCATTCGCGAAGCTTAGCGACGTGGACTCGGAAAAAGACTGTCCACTTTTGCGGAAAAGCCGGGCAATATCTCGTAGCTGTCGACGGTGTCCTCTAAGCCGAGAATTTCCGGTGGTACCCCTCGACGATAAACCGTCAGTGTCTGTCGTGGACGGTCGAGAACCCAGACCATTTTGATGTCATATTCCAAGTAATCGTCAATCTTGTCCTGCACATCAGCAGTGCGTTCCGAGGGAGACCGAACCTCAATGGCCAAATCGGGTGGCCCCTCGATCTGGCCTTCGTTATCGACGTCATCAGGCGGGACGCGATCGAGCCGCAGGAAAGCCAAGTCCGGCAGCCGAACCACACTCGGCTCCCGATGAAGCACAAATGCCACCTCGGGCACGATCACACCAAGGTTTCGTTCTTCGACGAACGTGTCGAGCAACTTACCCAACGACAGTTGACTTCGCCCGTGGCATAGTCGGGTGGGGCCATCTCGATCACTTTTCCATCAACGAGTTCCCGTTTCCCAGCACCGGGTTTTGTCGGTAGAGCCACAAACTCTTCGACGGTCAAACGCTCAACCCGCGGTGAAGGGGAGTCAATGGATGAGGTTGGCTGGGCCGTCACGGATGCCATTGGACGATTGTAACACTCTAATCGCATCCGGCGGAAGCTCCCGTTGGTCGCCGCTCACTCGCCCGCTTCGAGGATGGCGAGGAAGGCTCCCTGCGGAATGTCGACGCTGCCGACGCGCTTCATGCGCTTTTTGCCTTCCTTCTGTTTCTCCAGCAGCTTGCGTTTACGAGAGACGTCGCCGCCGTAGCACTTGGCGGTGACGTTCTTGCCGACGGACTTGATGGTCTCGCGGGCGATGATCTTGCCGCCGATGGCGGCCTGGAGGGGGATCTCGAAGAGGTGGCGGTCGATCTCGCCCTTGAGTTTGACCAGCAGCTTGCGGCCGCGCTGCTCCGCGTTCGAGCGGTGGCAGATCATGGACAAGGCATCAACGCGGTCGCCGTTGACGAGGATATCGACGCGAACGAGGTTGCCGGCGCGGAAGCCGATGACTTCGTAGTCCATCGTCCCGTAGCCGCTGGTGGCGGATTTGAGCCGGTCGTAGAAGTCGTAGATGACTTCGGCGAGCGGGATCTCGTAGGTGAGGATCACGCGCTCGGTGCCGACGTACTCGGTCTTCTTGTACTCGCCGCGTCGGTCGTCGCAGAGCTTCATGATCGCACCGACGCCGTTGGCCGGGGTCATGATCGCCATGCGGATGAACGGCTCGCGGATCTCTTCGATGTGCGACGGGTCGGGCAACTGCGACGGGGCGTCGATCGTAAAGACCTCGCCGTCGACCTTCTCGATTTCGTAAGTGACCGTCGGAGCGGTCTGGACGACCTCGATGTTGAACTCGCGTTCGAGGCGTTCCTGGATGATCTCCATGTGGAGCAGGCCGAGGAAGCCGCAGCGGAAGCCGAAGCCCAACGCGTCGGACGACTCGGGGCTGAACGAGAAGGACGAGTCGTTGAGCACGAGCCGGTCCATGGCGTCGCGAAGTTCGTCGTACTGAGTCCGACCACCGGGGTAGAAGTCGCAGAACACCATCTGGCTCACCGGCTCGTACCCGGGCAGCGCTTCGGGAGCGGGGTTGTCGGCGTCGGTGATGGTGTCACCGATGCGGACGTCGCCGAGCTCCTTGATGTTGGCCACGACGTAGCCGACCTCACCGGTCTTGAGCGCGTCGATGTCGGTCCGCTTGGGCGTGTGTCGGCCGAGCGACGACACGACATATTCGCGTTCGCCCTGGCCCATGAACTTGATCTTTTGGCCCTTGCGGATTTCGCCATCGACGACCCGGATGTAAGCGACCACGCCGCGGTAGTCGTCGTAAAGCGAATCGAAGATCAGCGCCCGCAGCGGCTGGTCGGCCTTTCCGGACGGGCCGGGAAGTTGGGTGCAGAGGCGATCGATCAGTTCATCGATGCCTTGGCCGGTCTTGGCGGAAACGTAGATGCACTCGGTCGCGTCGATGCCCAGCACCTGTTCGAGCTCTTCGGCCATGTGCTCCGGGCGGGCACTGGGCAGATCGATCTTGTTGATCACCGGGATGATCTCGAGATCGGCCTCGATCGCGGCGTATGCGTTCGCGACAGTTTGTGCCTGCACCCCCTGAGCCGCATCGACGACGAGAATCGCCCCTTCGCACGCCTGCAGGGCTTTCTGGACCTCGTAATGGAAGTCGACGTGGCCTGGCGTGTCGATGAAGTTGAGCAGGAAATTTTCACCGTTGTGCTGGTGATTGATGGAGACGGCGGACGCCTTGATCGTGATGCCGCGTTCGCGCTCAAGATCCATGTCGTCAAGGGTTTGCGCACGGAACTCGCGCTCGGTGATGGCCCCGGCACGCATGAGCAAGCGGTCCGATAGGGTGGACTTGCCGTGGTCGATGTGGGCGACGATGGAGAAGTTTCGGATGGGCATACGGATGTGAAATCGGCCTTTGGAGCCGATCCGTTGCGATAGTAGCGCCACCGACGATCCGTCGCTTTTCACCCCGGCATTAGGCGGAATATGAAAATCCGGCTAGATTTTCGATGCCAAAGTAGCAAGATATGCCGATCTTGCCGAGGTGCATGTTCAGACCGGTCCGGCCGGGTGTTCCGTTTGTCGGCGTTCCCAGCCCAAACCAAGGCGACCCGCTCCACGCCGACACTGACCGCCCCCGACAACCGCAAACCGCGCCTGATCACACAAGACAACTGCGACCCGTGCCACCGGCACGAACTCAAACGGGACACCAACCCACTACACCGCGCGTGTGCGGGACACGGACCCATGCCCCTGAAGGAGACCCATTCCATGCGGAATCTTAAATCCAACACCCTTTTCGCCGCGGCACTCGCCGCCACTCTCGGCCTCACGGCCTCGACGTTCGCCCAAGACGCCACCCTCACCCCTGATTAAAGCGACGGCCCCAACACCGGCGGCCTTTCGTTGAGCTGGGGCGTCGACGTCACCACCGACTACTACTTCCGTGGTATCTTCCAGGAAAACGCCGGTGTCATCATCCAGCCCTACGCCGATGTCACCATCGACCTGCTCGAAACCGACCAGGGCGACCTGACGGCCACTCTCGGTATCTGGAACAGCTTCCACGAGGAGCAGACCGGTGCCGGCCCCGGTGAAGGTGCCGACTTCTGGTACGAGGCCGACCTGTTCGCCTCGTTCGACCTGGCCATCTCCGATTCCACGAGCGTCGGTGTCATCTACACCGCCTACACCTCCCCGAACGGCGCCTTCAGCACCGTTCAGGAAATCGGCGTGTACGGTTCATACGGAAACTCGGTCGAAGTCGCCGGGATTGCCCTCGATTACGAAGCTCACGCCGGCATCTACTTCGAAGTGGACAACGGTGCCGACGGCTTCGAGGAAGGCATCTACGCCGAGATCGGCTTCACGCCCAGCACGCCCGTGACCGTGTTCGACACGGAAGTGACGATGAGCCTGCCGATGGTCATCGGCCTGTCGGTCGATGACTACTACGAGCAGGCCGAGGCTGGCGGTGGGACCGACGACGACACCGTCGGTTACATCCAGGTCGGGCTCTTCGGCGAAGTGCCGATCGACGCCATCCCGGACCGTTACGGTGAATACTCGTTCGCCGCTGGTGTGACCCTGTTGTGGCTCAACGACCACACCCAGGACATCAACTCCGGCCAAGACCACGAGGTCATCGGCACGATCGGTATCTCCGGCACTTACTAAGCCGACCGGATTTCCGAATCTAAAGCAACACGGGGCGTGACCTTAGCGGGTCACGCCCCGTTTCAATTGCGAGTTGCCGAACCTGTCCGGGACACGAGCGATCACAACGCTTCGGACGATCGAACAACTCGGCGCTTCTCATCATCGATTACCGGACCAAACGGACACGGGCGCGCGAAATTCTGGCGGAATAAAGGAGTTGGGACTTGAATCTTTGCAACAACCGCCCCACACTCGTCCCCGAACCAACCGGCCCGCTGCTCACACAGGGCCAACAATCACGGGCTTCCATTGCCCCGCAGCCGGACGCTGCCGCCTTCGCCAATCAGACGTCTCGATGCCATCCCAAGATGGCTGCGCGCCGGCTGACGATCATCTGTACCACAACCCGAGACGATTTTGGCCGATCCCGGCACATGCGAATCGTCTCCGGTTTCTCGGCCCGAAGGCACACGGCCGCCTCACCCCACCGCGTTCGCCTTACATCTTCAATTCCCCGCCCCCGCGGCGGCGGTCGACCCAATCAGCCAAACCGGCTTGCCCAACCGACACGCCGCGCTTGAGGACCCCGCAGATGCTTTCGATTCAGAACAAAACACCCCGCCGTCGTCGAGACAAGAAAGGCTTCACCGGCCTGAGTCTCGCTCTGCTCGCCTTGGTCGCCGTCATCGGCCTTGCAACGACGCCAACCATGGCTCAGGACAAGCCAGACGCCTCACCCGAGGTCGAGCCCCTGGTCGAAGCCTTGACCGAAAGAGTCGCGGCCACGGTACTGCCGTCGGGCGGCGCGGTCGAGATGGTCTACGCCGGTGACGATGATGATGGTAATCCGCAGTTCGTCTCGCCCGGTCAGTACCGCGCCAACAACATCTGGGTGCTGATCGCCGCAGCTTTGGTCTTTATCATGCACCTTGGTTTCGGTTGCGTCGAGACGGGCCTCACCCGTGCGAAGAACTCGGTCAACGTGTTGACCAAGAACCTCTGGATCATCTGCACTGGTGTGCTACTGTACTGGGTTTGGGGCTTCAACGCCCACTACCCGAGCGACTGGGTGATCGACGGCATCCTTGCACTGCCGTTCCCCGCGCCATGGCTTGATCCGACCGGCGACGGGGCCGTGACTGCTTCCTACTACGGCGGCAGTTACACGATCTACACCGACTTCATTTTCCAGGCGATGTTCGCCGCCACCGCCGCGACGATCGTCTCGGGTGCCGTGGCCGAACGCATCAAGCTCCCGGCCTTCATGATCTTCGCCGTCGTGTTCGTCGGCTTTGGTTACCCGTTCGTCGGTAGCTGGCACTGGGGTGGCGGCGGCCTCGGCTCGCTGCCCACCGGCGCGTTCTACGACTTCGCCGGCTCGTCCGTCGTCCACGCCTTCGGCGGTTGGGGCGCTCTCGCGGGCGTCATCCTGCTCGGACCCCGCCTTGGCAAGTACGGCTCCGACGGTTCGATCAAAGGTATCCCCGGCCACAACCTGCCATTGGTCAACGTCGGCGTGTTCCTGCTGTTCCTCGGCTGGTTCGGCTTCAACGGCGGCTCGGTCCTCTCGGCCGATGAAGCCGGCGTGTCGTTCGTGTTTGTCACCACCGCCTTGGCCGGCTTCGCCGGTGGCATGGTCGCGCTGCTGACCTCGTGGGGTGCGATCGGCAAGCCCGACCTCACCATGGGTCTCAACGGCATGCTCGCGGGGCTGGTCGGTATCACCGCCGGTGCGGACTCGATCTCGCCGGGCTGGTCCATCGTCGTCGGCGGTATCGCTGGCGTGCTCGTGGTCGTGTCCGTCCTTGGCTTCGACCGCATCAAGATCGACGACCCCGTCGGTGCCATCAGCGTCCACGGCGTCTGCGGCGTCTGGGGCACCCTCGCCGTGGGCATCTTCTCGTCCAACCCCGATCACAGCTTCGTATCGCAGTTGATCGGTACGGTCCTCGTCTCGGTCACCGCGTTCCTCATCGCTTTCGCGATCTTCGGCATCCTGAAGGTTGCCGGCGGCATCCGCGTCTCCGAGGAAGAAGAAGTCGAAGGCCTCGACCTCGGCGAACACGGCATGGGCGCGTATCACACGCTCACGCCCGGCAGCTAAACGATCCCCACGATCGTTGCTCGAACCCGAACGTGGGTCGGCTTCACGCCGACCCACGTTCTTTTGTTGACGCCTCACCTACCCTCTGCCCGCATGCGGTTCCTCATTGCCACTTTTGGCTCCCACGGCGACGTGCATCCGTTCGTCGGCCTGGCACAAACCCTCCAAAGCCGTGGGCATTCGGCAACGTTGGTCACCGCGACGCCGTTCGTCGAGTTGGCCCGAGAAGCGGGCGTCGATGCGGTCGGCGTCGGCACTGACGAAGACTTTCACAAGTTCACCGCCGACCCCGACGTCTGGCACCCGCGCCGCGGCGGGCTGCTCGTCCTCCGCGCGGTGCTGGACACGCTGCCCGACACGTACGAAGCGGTCGAGCAACGTATCGGTGCCGCTGACGTGGTGGTCGCATCAACCTTGGCACTCGGCGCGAAGCAAGCAGCGGAGCAACACGGCATTCCGTGCGCATCGGTCCATCTCCAGCCGACGGTGCTTTGGAGCGTCCACGCCCCGCCGCGCTTGCCGGGGGTGCCGGCGATCGTCAACCGCATGCCACGGTTCGTGCTCGAGCGCTTTTACGACGGCGCGGACAAGATGGTGCTGGACCCGAAGATCGCCCCGGAACTCAACGACTTCCGCGCCGGCATCGGCCTGCCACCGGTGGCACGGGTGATGAGCAAGTATGTCCACGAAGGCGCGTTATCGCTGGGCATGTGGCCCGATTGGTTCGCACCACCCCAAGCCGACTGGCCGACCAACGCGAAGCTCGCCGGCTTCCCGTTGTACGACGAAAAGGACGTCACACCGATGCCCGAGCACTTGCGGGAGTGGATCGACGACGACGATCCGCCGATCGCATTCACGCCTGGTAGCGCGATGCGGCACGGCCGACGGTTCTTTGACGTCGCGGTTCGTGCCTGCCAAAAGGCCGGCGTGCGTGGGCTTCTGCTCACACGCCATGCGGAGAACGTTGCCGACGATCTGCCGCCGGGAATGCTGCACGTGCCGTATGCACCGTTCAGCCAACTACTGCCAAGGTGTGCGGCACTGGTCCACCACGGCGGGATCGGGACGATGAGCCAGGCGTTGGCCGCGGGCATTCCGCAACTGGTGATGCCGATGGCCCACGATCAGTTCGACAACGCCGAGCGGATCGCCCGGCTGGGCGTGGGGGAGTGGACCAGCGTCCGCCGATTCCGGCCCGGGCGTGTCGGACGGCTGCTCCCACGGGTCATCACCAAGCAGCCGGCCGCGTCGGCGTTAGCGGAGCGGCTTGCCGGGGTCGACGGACTGACCCGAGCGGCCGAGCTGCTCGAAGCGATCGCCCAACCCGCGACCGAATCGGCCAACGGCGTTGCATGAACGGGCATTCCGGACGCGCAAGCCCTTTCCCATTGATGCCGACCGCCCCTTTCCCGTAGCGTGTGCGTAATGCAGGGCACCGTTGAACCCATGACTGCCTCCGGCGGCGGCTACGAACAGCCGACCGTGCGGCAGTTCACCATCTTCCTCGAAAACCGTGTCGGCAAGCTCACGCACATGCTCTCCTCGTTCGCCAAGGCCGGCCTGCGGGTCAACGCCTTGGCCGTCGAGGAATCCGCCGACACCGCCCTGGTCCGCGTCATCTGCTCCAACTGTGAAGTCGGTCGGCAATGCCTGCGGGACGGCGAGTTCAGCTTCACCGAGACCAACGTCCTCGCCATCGAGGTGCCGCGCGACGATTCGCAGCCGCTGATCTCGGTCTGCACGGCCCTGCTCGGGGCCGAGATCAACATCCACTACGCCTACCCGCTGCTCCGCGCCAAGAGCGAGCCGGCGATGGCGTTGTACGTCGACGACATCACCCTCGCCTGCCGCGTTCTCATTCGACGGCAGTTCAAAATCCTCGGCGAGACGGACTTGCAGTAAGGCTCGCCGGCTTGAAGCCGAGGGAGCAGATTCGCGGTGCATCGAAGGAAGAAGCGCTAGAACGTTTGACGGGCGGACCTAGCCGACCGACCATTTCGGTGTCTGGTTTCGCATTCGGCATTTTCCACGACCCCACCCCCGGCCGACCGACGCATGGCCCGGCGAAAGGCATTCTCAACATGAAACACGTCAAACGAACTCTCGCCGTCCGTGCCCTGGGCTTCGCCGCCGGGCTCCTTGTCACCGGGGCCGCAGCGTTGGCCCAGCAGGTCAACCTTCAGGTCAACGTCCCCGCCGGCACGACCTACCAGTTCCAGAGCCAGGAATCGGTCGATCTGAACATGCAGATGATGATGCAGGGCATGCCGCCCCAGCAGATGCAACAGCAGATCGCGTCACGGACCGGCGGCTCGCTCAAGGTGCTCGAATCCCAAAATGGCAAGCCTTCCAAAGTCGAAGTCACCTTCGACGCCCAGTCCGGAGGACAGGTTCAGGGGCCGATGGGCAACCAGCAAATCCCCTTCGCCCTCGCCGGCCAAACCGTCACCGCGACGATCGACCCACAAGGCAACGTCTCGCTTCAACCGGCCGGCAACGCCGACCCGGCCACCATGCAGGCGATCTCCCAGATCGTGACCGTCGACGAAGAGCTCTTCCCCGGCCGACCCGTCGGCCCCGGTGACAGCTGGCAGGTCAACGCCGCCGATCTGCTCGACGCCGCGGGCGCACAGGGCTCGGTCAATGTCCGCTTCGACGGCGTGCAAAACCTCGCCGGCCGACAGGTCGCGGTCCTGCAAACCCAAACCCAGATGCAGGGCATGGACCAAGGCATGCAGACGCGTGTCGAGATGGCCGGCCCCGTGCTCGTCGACCTTGAGACCGGGCTGGTCGTCAAAGTCGATCTTCAGGGACAGATGAACCTCTCGGGCCAGCAGCAGCAACAGGGCATGGTCGCCAACGTCGAAGGCACCGGCCAGATGCGCACCGGTGCCCAGATTACCAATCTGCAAACCGGAGCCGGCGGCGGACTGGGTGGCGGCGGGTTTGGTGACGGTGGGCTAGGCGGCGGTGGAATGGGTGGCGACCTGGGCGGTGGCGGTAACGTGCCCCAACCGCCGGCCAACAACGCCATCGGCACGTACGCCGGCGACGGCCTTACCTTCGTCATCAACCCCGATCAGTCCGTGAGCATCGACCTCAACGGCCAGAAGTTCCAGGGCCAACTCCAGCAGTTCGACGGCCAGAACTACCGCGGCCAGTTCAACGCGGCCGGCAGCATGTTCGACTTTTCCGGCACCATCAACGGCAACAACGCCACCTTCACCACCGGCCAAACCACCTACAACCTCACCAAACAGGGCGGCGGTGGTGGCGGCGGCAACAACCCGCTCGGATAGTCCACCCTTGCGGATGGCACCCATCCCAAACAAAACCGGCGGCGTGTGTCGATGACACACGCCGCCGGTTTTTCACCAGAAGCCCAAAACGGTTACTGGGCCTGAGCCGCCGCACCGAGCGGGAGCAGGAGGCCGAACTCATCATCCGCCGGGTCGGCCAAGAGCATGTTCGCGCCCGGGAACGTGCCGACCGATTCGAACCGAATGCCGTCTTCGGTCGCATACGTCACGCCGCCGCCGGGGGTCAGATTCTTGAGCAGCGTTGGTAGCGTGGGCAGGATCGGGTCGATCGGATCAACCTTGAACAGGTCGGCACCGCCGTTGATGCCACGGGTGAGCGCGATGTAAACGGCGTACGCCTTCGGTGCCGTCGTGGGCACGTCGTAAAACTGCACGCCGCGTAGCTCCGTGCCTTCGGCCTGCATGGACATGGCATACTGCTGGAAAGCCGGGTTGTCGAGGATCGACCCGCCCGCGTCCATCGCGTTGGCGGCAGCCGCAGCGCTCTGGGGTTGCAGCGCGGCGAACAAGTAACCATCCTTCACCGCGAACGATGGCGAGAGCACCGGCGTGCCGAGGTAGTACACGTCGACCCCGTCGATCGTCGCGCGGCGGGCATCGAAGTCGATCGGGTCGTCGCGACCGATCTGCGAGCGAGCGCCGTTGACCAACGCGGTACCGAGCATGACGAGCGACGTGCGGAGCTTGTCCTCGTCCTTGACCTTGTTGACGGCGATCCACCCGCCGATGCCGGTCGCGACCGAATCGCTGCGATAGACGGCCCATTCGGAACCGAGCTGCTGGAAGATGTCACGCTCGATGTTGCGACCCACGAACAGATTGGCGAACCCGAGTCCCTGGCGGATGCCCGCGTCGGCTTCGGGATCGATCGCGGTCGCGGTGGCTTTGAGCGTGTCGAAGAACGCCTGCAGGTCGAACTTGTTGGCGTTGACGAAGTTCGCGTCCTGCGGCACGGCGGCGAGCAACGCGGTGTCGAGCGAGCCGTCGTTGAACCCGAGCAGACCGCTGCGCGGGGCCGGCGACTTGAGAAACGCGCGGGTGTTCCACAGCCCATCCCATTGCGCGTCGAAGCCGGCGCTGGCGGCGAAGTACTCGATGCCGGACAGGCCGAGCGTGTCACGTAAGATCGGCCAATTCTGCTGTGCCTCGAGATCATCGCCATTGGCAACGGCGTCGTCGATCAAGCGAAGCAGTCCTTGCACGTCGATGTAGGTCACGACATCACGGCCGCCCTCGGCACCATCGCCGACCGACGTGGTCGCCTCGACGAACTGTTCGTCATCGGCCAGCGCCGCCGCGCCGTTCGCGGCCTCGACCATTTCGAGATCTTCATAACCGAAGTACATCATCACGTACCGGTCGTCGTTCTTGAGCAAGGCGCGGAGGATGTCCTGGTCGAAATCGCGGAAGAGTTGCTCGAACCGGCCGCGGACTTCGAGCACTTCGTCGCCGGCGTCGATGATCAGCCCGATGCGCGGGGCCGGCTCGCCGGGATCGAAGGCGTTCTCGCCAATGCCGCCGAAGAACAACGCGCCCGGCTTGTCGGCCAGCACCTCCACCAGTTCGCCGATGTGAGCCACCAGCTCGCCGGCCCGCTCGTCTTCACGGGCAATACGGTCGGCGATCCGCGGCACGAGCACATCCAGCACCGCCGGCAAATTGCTCGCGTCGAGCAGGTTGCCCGCGGGCGTTCCTTCGATCTTCTCGACCATGGCCTCGTTGCCGGACCAGCCGACATAAACGTTGGTCTGCGCCGGGACGCGGTCGGCCAGCGGCGCGCCGAAGCCCAGCACGGGGGTCAGAATGGTCGCGGCGGCCAGAACGAGCGGCCGAGTCAGGGTTTGTAGTTTCATCAATTGGTCTCCTTTTTGTTTCCCAACATGTCTGCCATGCAGCAGGCGATGCAAGGTTGCGGGTGCGTCGAACAATCGCAAGTGGTGGGTCATTCCTCGGGTCGACGAACACCGACCCGACGCTTTGTCTGCGAGTGCCCGGTCGCTTTGTCGTGCAACGGATGCCCACTTGGTCCGCCGAACCCCCACGACAGGACGTGAGCGTGTCCGGGCTAAGCAGGCCGGGTCACCGGCGTCTAACCACTTCGGCATTTGGCACGCTGCGGAACGAGCTTCGCAATCGGCTTGGCATGAAATCACCCAAACCTCTCGGCTTTTTCCTGCTCGCCGCGTCCCTCCTCACCACCGGCCTCGTGTCCGGTTGCGCTTCGGGCGACGACACCGTCTCGCTGCAAGCAGCCACACGGCCGGCAACGCAGCCCTCGACACGCGCCGCGCTATCCAACGACGCAGACGAAATCGAAGTCGTGGAGATGGAGCCGGGCGACGACATGCTCAAGTACGCCCCTGAGCCGGTCCGCGATGCGTTCATGAGCGAATTCCCGGACGCCGAGGTGATGGAAATGGAGATGCAGGTCGACGAGCTGGGTGAAGAAGCTTACTACATCGGCTTCTACGACGGTCGCGGCATTCACCCGCAGAAGCGCCACAGCTTCCGCCGGGTTCGATTCAACCGTCGCGGCGGCATCTGGAACAAGCGATCGCGGTTCAAGTCGCGCCGCTACTACCGCGGTTACGGCCGGGGCTTTAGCCGGGGTCGCGGCGGCCGGCGTCGCTAAACCCACCCAGGAAAGCCCACGACGAGGCCTGCGGTACTGAACCGCAGGCCTCGTCTGTTTTCACGTCCACAAAACCCACCGGAAGCGCGGTGTGCGATCGCATGACCACCGAACGCATAGAGCACATCGGCAACTACACGCGACTCTGTGCTCTACGCCTCTTCACTGCCGCGGGCATCTTGCCTTCGGCGGTGTCGCTGGCTTTCCAAACCCAATCGGCAACGACACTTGTGCAAGCGCGACAACCGATGTGTCGCGGCATGAGCGCCAATGTTATCGGGCACTTGGGCCGTTACGACTGCCGGCGCGGGCGGACCTGACTCGACCGGGGAAGTCACGTCTAACCACTTCGGCATTCGGCCGCTGGTGGAACCGACTTCGCAATACCGCGAAGAATGATCACACCCCACCCTCGCGGCTCTCTCGCGATGACCGTATCTGTTCTGTCAATCAGCATGCTCACCGGCTGTGCACAGAAAAGCGCCACCTTCAGCGACGCAGGTCAAACACGTTCCACCGTACCACGGGTCGCTTCGCCAGAGACGCGGCCTTCGACCGCCGAGCTGATGACCGACGATGACATGGAGATCATCGAGGTCGACGAGCACGAAGACATGCTCGCCCACACCCCCGACCCGGTACGCAAGGCATTCATGGAAGAGTATCCCGACTGCGAAATAGTGCAGATGGAGATGCAAGTCGACGAAACCGGCGAAGAGGCGTACTTCATCGGGTTCTACGACCCCCATGCGTCCAACATTGGCGAGCGCGAGAATCTCCAACTTGTGCGCTTCGATGGCCATGGCAATCACTGGAACCGTCACTCAAGGTTCCATTCACAGAGAGTCTTCCGCGGACGTGGCTTCCGAGGCCAAGGTTTCAGGGGCCGCGGATTCCGTGGTCGCGGATTCAGGGGCCGCGGGTTCAGGGGTCGCGGGTTCAGGGGTCGCGGGTTCAGGGGCCGTGGGTTCAGGGGTCGTGGGTTCAGGGGTCGTGGGTTCAGGGGTCGCGGGTTCCGTAGCCGTGGTGGCTTCCGCAGTCGTGGCCGAGGGCGCGGTCGCCGGTGATCAGCACGCCGGCGCCAAGGGTTTTCACTTCCGACAAGAATCTCAGAAAGCGTCGTATACTGTCGTATGGCCACCGCACCGCGTGTCGCTGATCCTGCCCTCCAACCCACCGCCGAGAAAGTCGCCACCGGCGAGCCGCTTTCCTTCGAAGACGGAATGGCTTGCTTCGCGTCCCGCGATCTCCACGGCGTCGGACGCATGGCCAACTTCATGCGTGAACGTCTTCACGGCAACCGCGTCTTCTACAACCGCAACCGCCACATCAACTACTCCAACGTCTGCGCGCTGAGCTGCAAGTTCTGCAGCTTCTACCGCAAGCGTGGCGAGGCGGGCGCTTACGAGATGCCCGTCGAGCAGGTTGTCGCCACCGCCCGCAAGGCCTACGACGAAGGCGCGACCGAAGTCCACATCGTCGGCGGCCTGCACCCCTGGCTCAAGTTCGACTACTACCTCGACTTCCTGCGTGGCATCCGCAGCGAGTGCCCGGGACTGCACGTCAAAGCGTTCACCGCGATCGAGATCGTTCACTTCTCACGCATCGCCCGGATGAGCGTTCGGGAGGTGCTCGAACAGCTCCGCGACGCCGGCCTTGGCAGCTTGCCCGGTGGCGGTGCGGAAATCTTCGACGATCGCGTTCACGACGAGGCGTTCAAAGGCAAGGTCCGCGCCGACAAGTGGTTCGACGTCCACCGCAACGCCCACGACATCGGCCTGTTCACCAACGCGACGATGCTCTACGGCCACATCGAGGGCAACGAGGAACGCGTCAATCACATGATCAAGCTCCGCGAGCATCAGGCGGAGTCGCTCGCCAACGCCGGGCTCGACCCCGATGTCGCGCCGACGCAGGACGGCACCGATGTCGATGCCGCGTACTTCAACTGCCTCATCCCGCTCAGCTTCATCCCTGAGCACAGTGAACTCGGCGAACTACCCGGCCCGACCGGCCTGACCGACCTGCGCACCCTCGCCCTCGCCCGGCTCATGTGCCAGAACATCGCCCACATCAAGGCCTTCTGGGTCATGCAAGGAACCTACCTCTCGCAGGTCGCGCTCAACTACGGCTGCGACGACCTCGACGGCACCGTCGTCTGGTACGACATCACCAAACGCGCCAACAACCTCAACGCCGGCGACGGCACCAACAAGCAACAACTCCACGTCGGCACCATCCACCGCCTCGCCACCGAGTCGGGTCTCGAAGCCGTCGAGCGCGACACCATCTACCGCCAAGTCGTCCGCGACGAATCCACCGACGCAGTCCTCCAACCCAAGGACTTGGTCCACGCCGCAGCGTAATACCAGTTTTCGAAGTCTGCTAACATGCCGGCCAGATGGAGCCGTGGGGGTACAAGTTCCGACGCAAGACCTGCCTGAGCAAGCTCGCCGTGGCGACCGGGCTGATCGGCATTGGTGGTGCAGCGGCGGTGTTCCTACCAGCAGGCGCGGCGGCAGGGGCGGTAGCCCTTGGTGGCGCGGCAGCCGGCGAGGCGCTTGGCGGTATCGGCGGCAACCTTTTCGCCTCGATCTTCGAGCGTTGGTTCCCCGACGACTCGCTCACCGCCACGGAGAAGCTCAACCACGACGTCGAGTTGGTCGTTGGCAAGACGATCGAGGGCGTCATGCGAACGCTCGTCCGCGAAGGTTCGCCCCACGCAAAACTCTACGAACATCTCTTGAAGTACGAAGTCGCTGCCGAGTGGCGTGGGATGCTCATCAAGCACGACGTGGCCAGCGACCTTGAACTGCCCGACCCGCAGGGGCTTCTCGTCGCCGCTGCCGAAGCACGTGAGAGCGGCACCTCCGACAAACTTCCCCCTTGCCTCGACGAAACGACCTGGCGGCGATGGCTCGTGAAACTCGCCCCGCACCTCAAACACAGCAAGGGCTTCGGCGACAGCCTCGACGAACTCGCACCCGCGCTGGTCGAACGCTTCCACTGGCACCTTGTCGAAGCCCTCAAGCACGACTTCGCCAACGACGGTCAGGCCTACGCCGCCATCCAGCTCGCCACCAGTCACGCCACCCTCGCGCTGGCGCGGCAGCAGAAGCAGCAGCTGTCCGACCTCAAGCTCAAGCTCGACAACATCGAGCAACACGTCACGGGCCGCGCCAGCATCATCGCCGCCGTCCGGCTCGACGAACAGCAGTTCAAACAGTTCGCCGACGCTTTTGCCGAGATCGGAACCAAGCTCGACACGCTGCTCCACCTCGCCCAGGAGATTGCCAAGGAACAGGCCAAGCACACCAAGCTCATCGACACCAACGCCCGGCTCGTCGGCATGCTCGACGACGCCGGCAAGGAAACCGACGCACTGCGGGCCGAGCGCGACCGCCTGTATGAACTGCTGAAGAAAGCCGAGTTGGAAGCCGATGCCGGTGACACAGCCTACGCTGCCGCCCTCGCCGCCGCCGAGCGGGAGAAGAACGTCAACGCGATCCTCGCCCTGCTCGTCCCCGCCCATGATGACGAACTTGAACGCGTGCGCCGCAAACGCACGGCCGAGGCCGCCGACCGTGAGCATGAAAATCACAACCTCGTCACCGGCTGCCTACGCATCATCGAACAGCAGTTGGTGACCCTCGCCTTCGCCGCTGCCCAGCAGCGCCTACTCGAAACCCTCACGCTCACCGGTGACGAGTTTGTTTTGCTTGCACACCTCGCCCGTACCCACCTCGCGCTCCACGAGTTCCCGGCGGCCATCGACGTCCTTCAACGCGCTCAGGCCTTAGTAAATGACGACCGATCCCGAGCGTGGATCGCATGCGAGATTGGCAACGTGGAAAACGCCACCGACGGGTCCGCCGCCGCGCTACGCCGAGGCGCTCGACATCGCCCGCCGCATCGTCGAACAGTTCGGCGAGACGCCACAGGCGCTACGCGACGTCGCAAGCAGTCTCCAGCGGGTCGGGTACTGCACGGCTCTGACCGGGCACAAGGACGAAGGCCTCGCCGACCTTCGGGAGGCGCTCGACATCTTCACCCGACTCGTCGAGCGGTACGGCGAGACGTGGGAGAGCCGGAACGACATCGAGAAGACACAGCAGCCCATCGAGGCGGTCGAAGCGTTGCCGTGACGCCGACCCGCCCCGATGATCCGTGTCGCCGGGCGATTGCGGTAGATTCGCGGCTTTGCCCGTTCTGTCCTCCGCTGCATGAAGTTCTGGTAGTGTGTCGGCATGCCCGAGGCTTTGGAGTATGCGCACGGCAAGACGGCACGTCGGCGATGGAAGCCGGCACTACTGGTCGGCTTGCTCGTGCTGGTCAGTGTCGGTGCTTGGCAGGCTGACCGCTTGCTCGGCTATCTCAGCGACCTGCAGCGGGCCCACCATCGTCGCGCGGCCGACCGGGCGTTCGAGGCGTTGATCGCCGGCGACACGGTCGGCGGCGATGAGCCGGTCTATCGAGACATCGAGCCGCCCGGATCGCTTCCAGATCAATATCCGCGTTTTGCCGCAGATGCTCCAACGCTCGACGCGCGGTATGACGTACGGCCGGGTCCGACGGCGCTCGCCGCCGTGAACGGTCACATCGCACTCGCCAACGAGCCACACCTGAAAGCCAAGCGTCTGCTGGATGCGTTCCCGCGTTACGACCCGTTGCCCGACGAAGCGGTCGCGTTGGTCATGCCGATCGTCGACGGGGCCGACGAAGGGACGCTGCTTATCACGATCGAGCCGTACCGCATCACCGTGGCGACCGGGCCGACGCGGGATGTCGCCGGCGCCATTGACCCGATGGTGCGTTGGAAAGCCTCACTGCCGATCAACCGCGGCCCCAACGACAAACTCACGTTCTTCCCCGCGGTTGTGAAAGCGTCGGAAATCGAGCTGCCGTTCGAGATCAATGGCGAGCCCGGCGTACTCGCGATCATCCCGCCGGAGAGCACACCGATCGACGATTACCGTTGGCCCGACACCATCCGCGACGGACGCGTCGACTGGCGTGCCACGCACGGTCAGATCGGGCCAACACGGGTCTGGCACCTTGCGCCGCCGGACATGACCGTCGTCGACTTCCCCGGCATCTGGCAAACCACCCATGTCGACGGCGACGTCAGGCATATCACCACCGAGCCCGGCGGCGATTTTCTGATCTGGTTCGACGACCGCTGCCTGCGATTCAACCCGGATACGGGCAAGGCGGTGGATTGGCTCGCGATCGGTGGAGTGCGAAAGAAGCTCAGTCCCGGACTTTGGCCACTTTACGAAGACTGGGAGAGAGACTCCGAGAATCGGGGCCAGATTCGCAACACCAAAACCGGAGCGATCGTTGATCGCATCAACGGCAGCCGCCTGATCCATTTTCACGAAGGCTTTATCGAATCCGATCGAGACACCAACACGCCACGGTATCTGAACGCCAACGGAATTCACCCGCTGCCGGCCGACGATGTGCCGGACTACTTCGACTTCATCTGGCCCCACTACCTTTGGAACGACCAGACGAACCGCTTGCTAAACCTCGATCGTGCCATAAGCGATCCCGCCAACACACAATGGGAACCCTTTACCATTACCGATGACGTCGCAACTTATGACTCGGCGAGTTACCTGGCCTTGATTGATTCCATCGGGCTGATCGGTGTTTCGAGCGACACGCTCACAATCTCGCCGGTAGCCGCCCAGTCCGAGCCACGCAAGTTCTACACCACCGGCATCCATTTCCGCCGCATCAAAAGCGTCTTCGGTCAACGCGTCGTTCTCGACGGCCACACGGGCCGTGACCGATTCATGGTGGTCGACTTCGGCACCGAACCGCCAACGCTTCACCGCCTACCCAAGACACCGCACTCATGGAGCGCGACCATCTCAGGCGACGGCCGGTACCTGATCACCCACGGCAGCGAGGACGGCCGACTCGACTGGATCGAACTGCCGTGAGGCATCCTGTAACAAGGGTTGCCCCCGCATATGCGGCTCTGAACTGCTGACTCGTTGCCGTTGCGAAACAGGTCGGGTTTTGATGTGGGCTGATGGTGCAATGGTCGTGTTCGATTTCGCCCTGCTGGCCGATACGGTGATGACGTGCCGCGCGTTTCCATTGTCATTCCGACGCACAACCGCGGGCCGCTGCTTGGCGAGACGCTTGCGTCGGTGCGGGCACAAACCTTCGGCGACTGGGAGACGATCGTCGTCGATGACAACGGCACCGACGATGCGGCCGACCGGGTTGCGGGGCTCGGCGACGACCGCATCGCGTACCACAAGCTTCTCGGCGAGAACGGCGGTGCGCCAGTCGCACGCAACTTCGGCCTCGATCGCGCGGCCGGCGAGTTCGTGCTCTTCCTCGACGATGACGACCTGATCGAACTGACTTGCCTCGAACATCGACTCGATGCGTTCACCGACAAGTTGGATGCCGTCGTCTTCGGGTGCCAGCTTTTCGAACACGAGCCAGGGGATGTGAACTGTCTTTGGAACGTCCTCGACAACAGCGTGGACGATCTCGATCGGTTCCTCGCACTCGACACGGTCTGGCAGACGAGCAGTCCGCTCTGGCGACGATCGGCGGCCCCACGCTGGCTCGAGGGTTTGCCCAGCCGACAGGACATGGAGTACCACGTTCATGCCCTGTGTCGGGGGCTGCGCTACGCGAAACACGACACCATCGACCTCCACTATCGCATCACCGGTGCGACGCGTCGGAGCATCAGCGGCGACTCGTTCAACAAGCAACACGCCCGCGCCATGCCGGGGTTCGTGCAACACTTGAACCAACTGCTAACGGAGCATGATCGACTCACGCCGCGACGGCAATTGCTGTTGGAAGGCCTCGGCTGGCAGGCCGTACGGACACTCGCCGAGCGTGTGCATCGCCGCGACGCGCGAACGGAATGGACCGCACTTCGGCGCGCGGGCGTGGTCAACTGGCGACGGTACGTGCAAGGCTTGCCGACGATGTACGGCCGCGACCCACGGAGCACCAAACGCCGGGAAGACAAGCTCCGCACGAAGTGGCCCGCCGAGATGTTCCCGCAGCGTGGCAGGACCATGCACGCCGCTCCCGCCGACCCGGACCGCCCGCCGGCGATCACCGCGCTGGTCCTGACCCGAAACGATGGCCCGACCATCGACGCGGTAATGGAATCGCTCAAGCGTCAAACAACACCGGACCGCGAGATCCTCGTCGGCGATCGCGGCAGCACCGACGACACCATCGCTCGGCTGCAACGCTGGTCCGAGCGGGACGTGCGGACCAAGCTTGTCGATGTGCCCGAAGACGAAAAGTCCGCCCGTGCCGCATTACTGGACGCGTGTCGATCCGAATTGCACGTTTGGGTAAACCCGGTAAACCCACTGCCGCACGATGCCCTGCAAAAACGGGTCGCCGAGACTCGCACGTAACCCATGTCCACGCCCCGCGTCAGTTTCGTCATGTGCGTCCGCAATGCGGCGCGACACCTGCGCGAGCAGCTCGACTCGATGTTCGCACAAACCTTCGGCGACTTCGAGGTCGTGCTCTTCGACGATGGCTCGACCGACGCGACCCGCAAGATCACCGCGTCATACACCGACCCACGTTTGCGGTTCGAGCCGAGGCCCGCGGGCAACTACGTCGAACGGCTCAACCAAGCGTTGCAACTGGCACGTGGCGAGTACATCGCGCGGGTCGATGGCGACGACATCACCGACCCGAACCGGCTCGCCGCGCAAGTCGCATTCCTCGACGATCATCCCGGCATCGTTGCCGTTGGCAGCGTGATGATGGAGGTCGATCCGTACGGCGTGCCGCTGGGCCTGACCGATCACGCGACCGGCCACGCCAAGATCGAGAAACGTCTGTTGCGAGGCAGCGGCTGGGCGATGCCGCAACCGGTCACAACACTCCGAAAGACCGCCGCCGACGCGATCGGCGGATACAGGCCGGAGATGAAGTGGGCCGAAGATCTCGACTTCTTCCTGCGGCTCGCAACCATCGGCGATCTCGCCAACCTGCCGACGCCGTTGGTGAAGTACCGCCGACATCTCGCGAGCAACAACAGCACGAAGATGGACGAACAGAACCGGCTCAAGCGGATCATCCTCGCCGACGCGCGGCGTGATCGTGGCATGCCGACCGACGATTTCGAGCTTGAACCACGCACCGATCCGCCCGCCGAGAAGCGGCTGGAAAACTGGACATGGAACGCGCTTCGCAACGGTCGTCCCGACGCGGCACGCAAGCACGCGTGGAACCGGTTGAAGATGCGGCCGGCCGAACTGCTGTCATGGAAGTTGCTCGCCTGTGCGGTCCGCGGCTCGTAGTCGCACGGTAAATCATCTCTGATCAACCGCCGAGCATAAGGCGGTCGCGGAAACGGAGCAGTCCACGCCAGGCCTTGCGGCCGAGCAGCGTGTACTCGCCGGGCAGCTTCACCGACGCACGACCGCCGTAAGCCAGCGCGTCGGTCGGGGCATCGGTCGGCACGTCGTCGAGACGCACCGTGAGGCGATACCAATTGCGTTCGGGCATACCGGTGATCGGGTGCAGCGGCACGGGACCGCCCGCGTTGCTCGACAGCGCTTCGTCCGGGAGTTGTCGGCTACCCGCAGGCGCCAGTTCGGTGACGGTGCCACGCAAGAGAAGATCGGGCCGACGCTCAGGGCGGACCCAGACCTCGTCACCGACGTTGACGACGCTGCCGGCCATGGTGGATTCGTCGAGTACCGCATGCACATGCCACGGGCCTTCGACCACTTTCGCCGCCGGCTCGCCGGGCATCACCCACCGGCCGATGTCTCGCCGCGACAGCGTCGACACAAGCGTGCCGTCGGCCGGAGCGCGGACGGTCATGCGGATCTGTTTTTCCTCGATCAGTTCCCAGGCACGGACCTTGGCCGCGTGTTTGAGGAGCGCCTGCCGGACGGCGGCGGCGTCTTCACCGTCGGCGGCACGAACGCGCGCTTCCGCAACGCGGACTTCCTGCTTCGCCACAGCAAGCTCGGCGTCGAGCTGCGGATTGTCGATCCGCATGATTTCCGCACCGGCCGGGATCAACCGCCCCGCCTCCAACGCGACGGCTTCCACCAACCCCGCCTGCGGCATCGTCAACTCGTGCTCCGCCGAGCCACGGATCACGCCGACCGCCGACGCATGTCCCGGCGTCGGCGAAAAGATCAGGATCGTCGGCAACGCGAAGACCAACAACACGCCGAGCGCGACACCGCGCTTCCGAGCGGTCGCCGTGCGCGGATCGAACCAGAGAAACTTGCACGTCCGGCTGATCGCGCCGAACAGTTCACTCACGCAGTAGAACGCCGCGAGGCCGATGCCGATGAGGAAGAACTTGGCCGCGATCGTCGCACAGATGCTCAGCACCAGCACGACCCGGTAAATGCCACAGGCGATCGCGAAGACAACGAAAAAGATCCGCATGGCGATCCCGTGCGGTGCGGTCGCGGTCGTGACGCCGAGGGTGGCGCGATTGAACAGTGAAAGCGTGTATGCCGTCGATCGGCTGCGCAGGTTGGGAACGCGGATCAGGTCGCTGAGAATGAAGTAACCATCGAACCGCATCAGCGGGTTGGCGTTGAAGAGCAGCGTCACCGCACTCGCGACGAAGAACGTCTGGAACGCGAAGAAGTTGAGCATGCCCGGCGGTGTCGAAGCCCAGACGAACAACGCCGCGGCGGCGACCCAACTTTCGAAGTACATGCCCGCCAACGACACGGCGATCCGTCGCCACTGGCTCACGAAACCCCACGCCGCCGATGCATCCATGTAGGCACAAGGCGTGAGGATGATGAAGTACGCCCCCATCTCCGGCACCTGCCCGCCGAAGTGCTTGCAGCAGTAAGCGTGTCCGAACTCGTGGACGGCCTTGAGTCCGATGAGGATGATCCAGCCGAGCAGGATTCCCTGCAGGCTGAGCATGCCGGAGAAAGTGTTCGCCAGTGCCTCCCATTGCCGCGCGACAGTGATGGCGGTGATGAACATCAACACGGCCCAGAACATCAGTGCGACCGGATGAAACAGCGGTGCGAACCAGTGCTTGGTCCGCTCGAGATAGTTGTCGGGATTCCAGAGCGGCACGCGGAGGAAAAGGAAACCCTTGACCATCGCGCGGCGTTTGCGGGTCTGGTTCTGCTCGTGCCGTTTGTACAACGCGTTGGCGTCGTTGATCGGCAACATGAGAAAAGTCAGCCGGTGCAGTTGGAGGATGAACTTGTAGAACGACTCCTCGCGTTCCGGCGAAAGCACACCCCGACCGGCAAGCTCGGTAAAGACTTCGCCAAGCGGACGAGTTCCGGTCAGCCGGCTGAGCACGGCGTAGTCGCCGGCATCGAAGCTGTGGCTCTGAAAAGTGATCGGGTCACGCACGACGTAGCAGACTTCGCCGTGAAAGACGTGTCGCGAGACGTGCAGATCGCTGCGCAGACTGACGGTCACCTCGCGGAGCTGATCGGCGAGGGAGCCTGTGGCGGGTTGTGCGGGAGCGGTGCTCACGTTCGATTCACAGGAGGAACTTGAGTCGGAGCCAGTCGATGATGTCGTGGGTGGCGACCCAGCAGACGCGGCGCTCACCGGCGTCGACCTTCGCGGTGCCGTGCATGCCGGGGCGAACCCATGCTTCGGGGCTTTCCGGCGTGGCGGTGACCATGAACACGACCTTGCCATCGCGCACTTCGCCGCTGGGCGCGACACGTTTGACGGTGAACGCCTGAGGATCGTCGGGTCGGGCTTCGAGCGCGATCACTCCGGTAAATCCATCTTCGACCGCGGCACTCGCACTATCAGGCACGGCAATGTCGAACTCCATCTCGTCCCACCGCGCCAACTCCAGCAACGGCGTGCCGAGCGACACCTGTTGGCCGATGAGTTTCTCGAGATCGCCTTCGGTGACCACCCCCGCAGCCGGTGCGCGGACCACGGCGTTGGCGAGGCGATCGTTGGCCAGTGCGAGTTCGGCGGCGAACACCCGTGCTTCGGCCTTGGCGGTTTGGGCAGCCCCCATGTCGCCCTCGGCTTCGGCACGAGCCGCGGCGTAGCGCTGTACCTGAACTTCGGCTTCGAGCCGGGCCTGCTCCGCACGCAACGGCAGATCATCGAGTACCGCCAACACATCGCCGGCTTCGACGACACTGCCCGCACGGACTTTCACCTCCAGCACACGGCCGTTGAACGGCGCGGTCAGTTGGTGCGTCCGCCCGGGCTCCACCGTCGCGACGGCCGAGACGGTGTACGTCATCGTGCCGAAGAAGAACCAGATCGAAAACGTCAGCAGGCATGCCAGCGCGGTGAGCTTGACCAGGCCGCGTCCCTTGAACAGACCGGTGATGTTTCGCTTGGTCGACCATGCCGCGTGGCTCAGCAGCGAAGTGTTGGCCCGTTCGACCAGGGTCAGCGCCGACGCATAAGGCCGGACAACCTGTGAAATCTTCTCGACCTGCTCGGGTTCCCAACGTTCCCCGGGCCGGTGACGCAGGGCAAGCACGGCGGCGACCTTGCCACCGGCCTCGAGCGGGATGGTCACAACGGCGGCACCATCGGCCTCGCGATGCCAAGCCTCGTTGAGACGGTGCCGGGCGTGTTGGTTCTGGTAACCGCTCTGAACGATGATCGGCTCGCACAGGTCGGCGGCCTCTTCCGCAGCGGCGCGGATGGCCATCGCACCGGGCGAACGCGGCGTCACGTCGGCGAAGCCGGAAATGCTCACAAGTTTGAGCTTCCGCCCCTTGGTCGCCGCGAGGGCAACCTGATCACAGCCGAGCTTGGCTCGAAGGTTGTTCGTGATGGAGAACGCCAACTCGGTGACGGTCTCCGAAGAAGCACCGACGGCGAGGGCATCGAGAATCTCACCCTGCTGTGCGCCGGCGGCGGCTTTCTCGATGTGACGTTGAAAGGCGATGCGGCGATCGACCTGCTCGGCAAGCGTCGGCAACAAGCCGGCGATGCCGCGAAGCTGGGCGAGGAGTTGGTAAGCGTGATTGTCGTCGTCGACCGGCGCGGCCAGTGCGAGTGCGGCGGGTGTGTCGACGGTGGACGAGGTCAGCGGTGCCGAGAGGATGGCGACACGTTGGCCGCCCTCCTTGCCGTAGACCGTCGCGGCGGAACGGGCCGTGCTTGTCGCGACATCGAGGGCGTCGCGAACCTTCTCGTCCCAGAAGTTCGGATCGACGCCGATGGGGTGGTACTGATCCTCGATCGGTGCGACGGCGTCGAGGAGGGCAAAGCGCGCGTAAACCGCCGCACAGGACTCGGCCGCCGCTCGGAAGCCGGCACGCAACAAGGCAACGCGATCGCTCGACTCGGCGGCAAGCCGGGTCAGCCGGACGAAAACGTCCTGCTGCTCGGGCGCACCACCGGACGACGCGCCACTGCGCTGGACCTGCTCGGTCGCGTCGGTTCGGGATGTGTCATTCGTCAATGCCAAGGCTGGTTTGCTCCAAACTGCGTCAGGCCCCCCTGTGCAGTTGCCATCGTCGGGTCAGCTCATGCCGCTTGCTCTTTGGCGGGCTGGGTCGAGTTGTCGAGATCGACCGCGCGGAAGAAGGCGAAGCCTGCCTCGAACGCGGTGTCCCGAAGCACCCTGGCCCGAAGGCATCGGGCGTACGTTGGCGGAACGGATATCTGCTTGGTTTCGAAATTCACGCGGTACACGTCGCCGACCTGTAGCGGTTTGCGAAAGACGCCCATGCAGCCGCCGGCCGAGATGTCGACGAGTTGGCCGTCGATGCCGGGTTGGTCGTCGCTGAAGTTTCCGGGCAAGGCTTGCAGCCGGCCTTCGACCGGCACCCGACTGTGGGCACGGTTGAAGGCGGCACTTTCGGTGGTGCCGTGTTGAAGTTCGCGGATCAGCTCCGCGTCTTCCTTTTCAGTTTTGCTCCGCAGAGATTCAAACATGCCGGGTTCCTCACGACGTGCGGACTAATGCCAAGACTGACCGCCAGCGCACGTGCTGGCGTCTTGATTGGGCATCGGACCAAGGGGGAAGCAACTCAACCCCAACAACCGGCACAACTGGCCGTCAGCACTTCCAGGTTGTGGCAGGCACGTCCACCCGATCGCGATTCGCTTAGCCAAACTCATGCAGGCACGCGACTTAGCTGACGCAGCCTCCAACGTCGCGAATCAACATTCGGATAAATGCGTATCCAATATCGGACTGCATTCATGCCCTTTGACGCATGTTGCGCATCAAAACGGCCCGCCCGGATGTCCGAGCGGGCCGTGGGGAAATGTCGTGCGTGGCCGTGTCAGCCGTCGGCGCGGCCGATTTCGAGGCTGTCTTCCTCAAGGAAGTGATCCAGGTGATGGGCGCGATCCTCGGCATGCACGAGCACTTTCTTCAAGATGCGTTCGGTACCGAAGTCGCCATGCTTGCCGGCTTCTTGAATCGTTTTGCGCAGGTTGATCGCGATGATGCCCTCACTCTCACGATCGCGCTTGAGCGAGTCGCGGATGTGGAACATGCCTTCCGGCTCGGGGTCGATGTAGGAGAGCGCTTCCTGGGCTGCCGGCGCGCAGGTCGGGATTCCGCCGATCGCGGTCATGCGTTCGGCCACTAAGTCACCGTCCTCGGCTATTTCGTCGTAGTTGGCTTCGAGGTACTTGTGCAGGTCCATGAACTGCGGACCGGTGACAAGCCAGTGATGCTTCCGGTACTGGTGCCACATCGTGTAGAGCGAGGCCAAGTGCCGATCGAGTTGCGCGCTGAGTGTTTCGCACACGTCGCGCGGCAATCCGATCGGATTGGCCTCGAGTTCGGACTGCGGCCGCCAGGGCTTGGTCGGGAGGTCGCCGGTGCAGAGCGTGTCGAAGTCGCCGGTGGTTTGGGTTGACATGCTGTGAGGACAGCAACCGGCGCGCCAGAGCGGCCCCGATTCAAGCGGCTTCGGCCTCGGCGGCGGAGAATGCCCGAACACAGTTGCGACCCGCCGCCTTCGCGGTGTAAAGCGCCGTGTCGGCATTACGCACCACGGCCATCGGGTCGATCCGATCCGCCTCGGCGACACCAAAACTGGCCGTCACGCTCAACGTCTCGACGCCTTTGCGAAACTCGATCGCCGCCACCGCTTCACGCAGACGACCGGCCAGTTTGACCGCTCCCTGCATCGGAACTTCCGGCGTGAGCACGCAAAGCTCCTCACCTCCGTAACGGCACAACACATCCTCGGCGCGGCAGGTTTGCACGAACGCCTCGGCCACCTCGACGAGCACCTCATCGCCGAACGCATGACCGTACTGGTCGTTGACGCTCTTGAAGTGATCGATGTCGGCCATGATGCAGCTGAACGGGGAACCGCCACGCCGCATGAGCGATGCCAACGAAGCAAGTCGTTCATCGAGATGCCGGCGGTTGCGCAGACCGGTCAGCCCGTCGACCTGGGCCTTCTCACTCAGCAGGTCGAGCAGGTGCTTGGTCCGCAGGGCCGCGCGGACCCGGGCCCGGAACTCGGCCGGGTGGAACGGTTTGCTGATGTAATCGACGGCACCGAGGTCCAGCCCCAGGATCTTCTGCTCCACGTCCGACGACGCGGTCAGAAATATCACCGGAATGCCGATCGTGTCGGCGTTGCTCTTGAGCGCGCGACAGACCTCAAACCCGTCGCGGTCGGGGATGTCGATGTCGAGCAGAATCAGATCCGGCTCGTTTTCGAGGGCAAAGTCGAGCCCCTCCTGGCCTCCGACGGCGATGCTGACGCGGTGACCGTCGTGTTTGAGCCAACTGGCCACGAGCCGATGGATGCTGCGGGCGTCGTCGATGAGAAGGACGTGGCTCGACCGGGTGTTCGAAGTGCCGTGCCAACTCGACATGGCCGACCGATTTCCCGACGGCTGCTCCGACTCGTTGCCGTCCGTGCGGAACGTTCCCCCGAACATGGCGTGGCTGTCTGATTTATCGGACATGAACGACTCCGCTACCGATATCGAGGCCCGCACGGGCATCCTTGCCGCGCGAACGCAACGATGGACCTAACGGGGTCATCGGCCCCTTTGGGGCGGGCGCTTGGCATTTTAAGTAGCCCATTTGGCGATCGACCTGAAACAGTACCGCCCCGGACGGGTCTACCATGTCCGCGTGACCGAGGAAACGGCCCCCCAACCCGCACCCGGCCCGACCGATGTTCCGGCCTACCGACAGCGCGGTGCTCTGCTCGTTTTCGGGCTCGCTTTCGCGCTGGGGCTCACGGCCGACTTGCTCATCAAGTACATCTCGTGGCAGGCGCTTTACCCCAGCGAGCCGGATGTCATCTTCATCGGCCCGCGGAGCATCGAAGCCATTCCGGGCTACCTCAACTTCACAGCCGTCAAGAACTATGGCGCGGCGCTTGGCATCGGGCAGGGCATGCGTTGGCTGTTCGTCATCGGCTCTCTCTTCGCCATCGGACTGCTGGCGTACTTTTTCGCGCAGTCCGGGAACAAGCGTTTCTTCCAACTCGTGCTGGGGCTTTTACTGGCCGGCGTTGCGGGCAACCTTTACGACCGGGTCGTCTACGGATACGTCCGCGACATGTTCCACGCTTTTCCCCATCGCCAGTGGTCTGAGTTCTGGAGCAGCCTGCCGGACACCGATGTGTTTCCTTGGGTGTTCAATCTGGCCGACATGTTCCTGTGCGTCGGCGTGGCGATCGTGGTGATCTTCCACGGCGTCCTCGCACCCAAGGATGAGGCCAAGCCGGAAGCCGTCGCCGCATGAACCACGGCATGAATCTGGACCCGCTGCTACGACGCGCGATCGAGCTTGCCAAGGCCGGCCGAGGTCACGTCGAACCTAACCCGATGGTCGGCTGCGTACTCGTCTCCCCAGGCGGCGAGATCATCGGTGAGGGGATTCACGCACGCTTCGGTGAGCCGCACGCGGAGCCGACCGCACTGGCCGACTGTGCCCGGCGCGGCAACGACCCGGCCGGCGCGACGGCGGTGGTCACGCTCGAGCCGTGCTGCCACATTGCCAAGAAGACGCCGCCGTGTGTGCCGACGCTGATCTCGGCCGGCATTGCACATGTCGCCATCGGTGCCCTTGATCCGAACCCCGCAGTCAACGGCGAAGGCATTCGGCAACTGCGCGACGCCGGCGTGGAGGTCACGTTCCTCGACAGCCCCGCGGCGCGACAACTACTCGCACCGTTCATCGCCGGGACGGTCCGGAAACGGCCGTACGTCACCGCCAAGGTCGCGGTCAGCGCCGACGGACTGATTGCGGGCCCCGCCGGCGAACCCGTCCGCATCACCGGCCCCGAGTCGGACAAGGTCGTGATGCGACTGCGGTCCCGCTGCGACGCCATCGCCGTCGGTGGACGCACGCTGCGGAACGACGATCCGGCCCTAACCGTGCGAGGCATCGACACCCCGCCGCGCACCCCGCTCCGCATCGTCCTCACACGCAGCGGCGATGTCCCGCCCCGTGCAAAACTGCTTAGCGATGGCGGCCCCGAAACCCTCCTCCATCAAGGCGATTTCGGCGCACTCCTCGCCGACCTCCACGGCCGTGGACACACGCACCTCCTGCTCGAAACGGGCCCGCGACTGCTCGACGCACTCCGGCGGCACGTCGATCGGCTCTGGACATTCACCAGCCCTCGCACACTCGGCGAGGGGATACCGATCGACCTGCCGGACTGGCCGGGCCACGAAACCCGACTCGGGATCGACACGCTCCGCGAGTCGTTTAATCCTGACAGCCCGGTCTACTTCGCGGCAGAACCGTCGGCAGACTTTCCGGGCGGTTCACCCGAGTCATAAATCCGCGTCGGCGTCGTCGATGTCCGTGTCGCCAGGATCGGTCGGTACGCGATGGATGCGTCGGCCGATGCCGGTGAGAACCTCGTACGGAATCGTCTGGGCGTGCCGGGCCCATGCGTAAGCACTGGCGGGGCTTAGCGGATCGTCGTCGATCACCGTGACCTCGTCGCCAAGCGCCGCGTGGGGCGCGTCGGTCAGATCGACGGTGACGTAATCCATACTGAGGGTTCCGACGACCGGGCAATAGATCGGACGTTCGCGGCTACCGATGCGGACGGCGCCCTTGTTGCTGGCCAGCCGCGGCAGGCCATCGGCGTAACCCAGCGGCAACAACCCGATCCGGCTCTGCCGCCGCGCGGTCCACGTTCGTCCGTACCCCACGCTCTGCCCGGGGCTGACGTCGCGCATGTGGATCAACGGTGCGACCAGCCGCATCACCGGCCGAAACGGTCGACGGACGTCCGGCGTGCCGGTCGGGTCCAAGCCGTACAACGCGATGCCCGGTCGGACGAAGTCGAACACGCCACGATGGCAGAAGAACGTTCCGCCGCTGTTGGCCGCGTGCCGCAGCACGCCCTGATCGGATAGCGTCTCGGTGGCGTCGGCAAACGCTTCGGCCTGGATCTGCGTCAGCGGCTCGTCTTCCGTGGCGGCATCAGAGAAGTGCGTCGAAACGCTGTGCAACTTCAACGGCGGCGTCGCACGGACCTTCTCGATGAGCGCGGCGAAGTGATGGCGGTCGGTGTTTTCCCGACTCATGCCCGTGTCGAGGCCGACGTGGACGTTGGCCCGCATGCCGACTCGTGCCGCGGCCCGACCGATGTCGTCGGCACCGCCACCGTCGAGCAGCGTCAGGATGTACCCGCGACGGATGGCGTGTTCGATGAGTTTGCGGTTGCGGCCGGCGTAGGTGTTGGCGACCGGGCGTAACACGATGATCGGGATCCCGATGCCGCCGAGCACCGCGTCGATCTCGGCGGCCTCGTCGATGGTGACCACGGCGAGCATCGCCGCCGCCGGGCGTTGCGGGCCGTCGGACTTGCATAGCCGGCACAAGGCGTCGGCGACGATCGGAGCCCCGTGGCCGTAGGCGTCGGCTTTGACAACCGGGCACAACCGAGCCGGGGCGGCCTGTTCGGCCAACAGCTGCGCGTTGTGCAGCAGCGCGGCCCGGCTGATCAGCGCACGCGCTTCGCCGCCGGTGGTCGCCGGGTCCGACCAACCTCCTGACGACAACCCGCTCAACGCATCCGCTCCATGATCCAAGGTGCATTTACCTTCCCGCGGAACCGACCACCGGCGCCGCCGGCCTAGTTATACACGACGTCGGGACCACGGGCCGGGTAAATGTCCGTGCGGCCAGAGACATCGTCTGCCGCCGCGCCAGCACCGCCGACAGGTTCGACATGGCCCGCTTTGCCGCCGCAGTCGTTACGATCGCGACCATGACGTACGGCCAGCCCAACCGCATCACCCCCGTGACCGTCGCACCGCAGTCGGGCGGGCTCACGTTCGTGGGCATCCTCAGCATCGTTGTCGCGGCCGTGACGATGCTCCTTGCGATGGGCGGCGGGCTGTTCGTCGGTTCCATGGCCGCGATCGTCGCGAGCAACACCGCCGTCACCTGGACCCTCACACCCACCGGTGCGACACTCGGCAACGTCGGCTTCCTCGACACGACCGCGACCGACACCGAAGTCGAGTTCATGCTCACCGGTATGCAAGCCCTCCAGCCGCTTGGGGATGTGCAGGAAGACCACCTCCGCAGGCTTCTCGCCGCTCATGGCCGTAGCGCTTTTCCGGACGCGGCATCGGCCGACGACGTCACCGCCGCGATCCAGATGGCCGCGCCCGACGGCGTCGGCGGCGTCTTCTACGCGCTCAACTCCGCCGGCCGGTTCAACGTCGACGCCGACGGGGCCGAGTGGCTCGACCCGATCGGCAACCGACACGCCTCGGCCGACCTGCTCGACCCGGAAGACGTCGCAGGCATGCAGACCGGTTACTACGGTTGGAAGATTGAGGACGACGTGCTCGACGCGGCGGTTCGGCGGATCAATGCCGACCTCGACACGCCGCTCGAACCCGACGTCGCCGAGCTTGTCCGGGGCCATCTCGCCGACGAAGCGGCGATGCCGTTGGGCTGGGCATACGACGCGTCGGTCGTCGACGAACAACTACTCTCCTGCGAGCGCGACGCCGACGGTGCGCTGGTGCTGCAACTGGCACAAGGCACCTACACGCTGCCGGCCGGCTCGACCAACGCCACCTACGTCGCGCACAATGGCATGCCGACCGACCCATCGGCGGCGACCGGCGGCTGGTTCGCCTTGCTGGGCGCGATGGGCTTGTTCGCCGGGAGCGGCGTCCTGCTCACCGCGGGAATTCAGACCGTGCGTCTCAAACACTCGGGCACCTGGTTGCACTGGCTCGCGGTTGCGGGATTGCTCCTGTCGGCCGCGCTCGCCATCGTCGGCAGCGCGATGTTCAGTAGCGCCATGCCCAACGGGTCTTCGGCCACCGGACTTATCGCGTCGGGAGCGATGGTGGCGGTGCCGGTGTTGTACGCGCTTGTGCTGATCGGCGTGCTGCTGTTCGGGCCGCTGCGGAAGCCGGAGCTACTCTGACCACCCTGCTACCCTGACCAGCCCTGCCTGATCGCGTCACGAACGACCGGCCGGCTTTGCACGACGAAGTTGTCTCGGCCCTCAAGGCGTTCGTGGTCGCCGCCGCTGAACCACTTCCACACGAACACGCCGACCATGAAGTCACGCTTGGCACATTCCTCAAGCGCGACCCGGTACAGGCGTGCCTGGTAGGAAACGTCCGGGTCGTTCACGTCGTACGCCCACGGCTCGGCGGCGGCAGTCGCGCTGGCGGTGTAGCCGAGCTCCAGAAACGCGATCGGCTTGCCCGTCTTCCGGTGAAACTCGGCCAGCTCGTCGTAAACAACCGCCCAGCCCCGGCGAAGTTCATCCTCGGACGCGAGCCGTTCGTCGGAGAGTTTGAAGTACGCGCTGATACCCACCACGTCGACCGCGTCCCACCAGTCGATGTTGGGGTACTCTCCGAACGCTGCGCTGTAGGTGAGCGGGCCGTCGTACACCTCACGCACCTCGGCGATGAGCTTGCGCCAATCGGCGCTGCGGTGCGTGGTGCCCTCCATCTCGACGCCGATGCATAGCGCGTCGGCCCCGGTCTCGGCGGCGATTCGTGCCTCGACCAGAACGTACTCGGTGTAGTTTTCGAAGAACGCTTCCCAGTCCGCTTCGCTGGTCATCGCGATATCGCCGTGCCACTTGCCGCGATAGAACGAACTCGCCCAGATGTGCGGTTTGAGCAACACCTTGAGCTGCTCCTCATGGGCGTCGGCGACGGCCTTACGCATGTCGTCGTCGGTGAGCGTTCGGTCACCGCCCCAGCGGACCATCGGCTGCTCGATGTCGGGCATGTAGCAGAAGTTGTTGAGCGCGATCCAGTTGGCACCGAGCTCGCGCAGCTCGACCAACTGCTTCTCGTATGCCACCGACCCGTAACCACTGCCGCGCCGGTGCAGGTGCGCGACGGTAACGCCGCGCACGTCGAGCATGCCCATCAACGGCAGAATCAGCACCAACGGCAGATATCGCATCATGTAACGGTAACGCCCGGGCATTCGACGATGTTCGAAAATCTTCACACGTCTCGAAGGATCGCCGCGACCTGGTCGACTTCCTGGGCCGTGTTGTGCAGGTGCGGGCTAAACCGAAGACGCCCGCTCCGCACGGCCAGTTCGACGTGATGCTCCTCGCGCAGCTTGACGAGCAGCGCGTCGAGGTCCGCCTCGGGATGTGTGAAGGTGAGGATCTGGCTCCGTGCCGCCGGCGGGGAAACGCGTACCCATTGGGTGTCCCGCAGCGCGGCAGCGAACTGATCACCGAGTTGCGTGACGTGCTCGTAGATCGGTTCGATACCGATCTCGTGAAGCAGCTTGTGGTTCTCCAGCAGCACGAGAAAGCCGGACAGGTTCGGCGTGCCGCAGGCGTAGCGGCGTGCGTCGTTCTCGAAGGTCAGGTCGATCGTGCCCCAGTCGAACGGGTCCTTCACCGAGAACGCCCCGAGGCTCAACGGCCGCACCCGATCCATGACCTCTCGGCGACACCAAAACACGCCGACCCCCATCGGCCCGAGCTGCCACTTGTGACAGCCGGCCCACAGGAAGTCGCACTGCGCCGCCTCCACGTCGACCGGCATCACGCCCAACGACTGGATCGCGTCGACACCGAACAGGATCCCACGCTTCCGACAAACCCCGCCGATCGCCGGCAGGTCCATCCGTTGGCCCGTCGACCATTGCACATGGCTCACGCTGCACAGCTTCACGCGGTCATCATCGAGTGCCGCGAGGATCGCTTCGGTCGGGACGTGACGGTTGCTGCCGTCGTCGTTGGCGACTTCCGGCACTTTGACCACTTCGACGCCGAAACGCTCCTCCAACGCGAGCCAGGGATACTGGTTCGCCGGGTACTCGCTCTGGTTGATGACGATGCGGTCGCCCCGCTGCCAGTCGAGCCCGAAGGCGACCGTGCTGATCCCCTCGGCGGTGTTTTTGAGCAACGCGACTTGCATCGGGTCGCCGTTGATCAGCCGCCCGGTGGTGCCGCAGAGCTCGGGGATCTTGCCGAACCAGTCGCCGCCCATGATGCAATCGTCCTGCCAAGCGTCGACCCAATGCTTGAGCACGTCGCCGCCACGGGTGTTCATCGGGCTCACGCCGGCGTGGTTGAAGTACCGCCACTTCTTGCGAACGGGGAAAAGCGTGTCGTTGCCGATGACGTCGGAGAGCTGCATGCGAGGCAGGTTACACATTCCCGACGACCGGGCGATTGGGTGATAAACTCGGGTCGTGATGCGACAAGCTTTTTTCCTGTCGTTTGCAGTAGCCGCCGCGACTTTGGGCTCGCCGTTGCACGACGTGCTGCCGCCGGAGTGGCGCGCGCAGACGCTGCCCGAACGGGGCCGCGCGCTGGAACACCCCGCGTACTTCGAGCAACTCGACATCGCGGCCGCCGAAGTTCATGCCGGGCGGTATCGGCAAGCGCTGATCACGTTGCACGAACTCGACGACACGCCGGAAGTTCTCACGCTCCGCGGCGAAGCGCTGGGCCGGCTCGGCAAGCTCGACGAAGCCCGCGCCGTTCTCGAAGCGGCCAACACCGCCGACGCGGCCGTGGTGCTCGGTGACCTGCTGATCCGTGACCTGCGCCCCGACGACGCGCTCGAGATTCTTCGGCCACATGGCGATGACCTGAATGCGAAGGTCGTCATGGGCCGTGCGCTCGAAGAGGTCGGCGATCTGGACGGCGCGCGTGAGATCTACCAATGGTTCGTCGACGAGCCGCAGAGCTTTCTCGAACGATGGACCGATGGCGACACGGGGGGTCGGTGGTCGGCGGCGTTCGAGGACGCCGCGACGCTCACGGCGATCGGAACCGCGCTCGACCGGTGGGCCACGCTCAACGGCAAGTACCGCGAGTTCTTCGACCTCAACGACACGATCCTGCGCACTTTCACCACCAGCTACGACCTGCTCGACCGTGAATATTGGCCGGCACGGGTGGCGGCCGCACGGTTCCTGCTGGAGCGTGGTGATGCCCAAGCGGCGACCGAGGAACTCATCGCCGCCTACAACGCCAATCCGCACGACGCCGACGTGCTCGCGCTGCTCGCCGAGACCAACACCGCACGTTGGGACTTCGCCAAAGCTGACCGGGCGATCACCGATCTGGCCCAGGTCAATCCCGCCAGCCCCATCGTGGCGCTAGCGCGGATCGACAACCTGCTCAAACAACGCCGCACCGACGCGGCCGAGCAAATCGTCGAAGAACTCACGACCGTACGTCCGAACCACCTGCGTATACTGGGCGTCCGGGCCGCGCTGCATGCCTTACAGTTGCGAGACGACGAAGCCGCGACGGTCCTCGAACAAGTCGAGGCACTCGACCCGGACAACGCGACGGCTTTCGCCACGATCGGCCGACACCTCGCGGGGCTGCGGCAGTACGACCGTGCCGAGGCGATGCTGACCAAAGCCGTCGAGCGGGCACCGTGGTGGTCGGTGCCGCGCAACGACCTCGGCCATCTGCTCGTGCAGAGCGGCAAGGAAGACGCCGCCCGGCTCGTCCTCGAAGAGGCGTTCGCCATCGACCCGTACAACCGGCAGACGCTCAACTACATGCGCGTGCTCGAACAGATGTCTCGGTTCGACAGCTTCGAGACCGAACACTTTCGCATCAGCTATCACCCGGACTTCGACGAGCCGCTCGCGCGGATATCGGCCGAGTATCTCGAATCGGTTTACGACGAAATGACCGAGCGGTTCAACTACGAGCCCCCGTTCAAGACGCACATCCAATGGTTCCCGACCAACGACGCGTTCGCGGTCCGGGTCACGGGCGACCCGTTCGTCGGCGCGCTCGGTGCCTGCACCGGGCCGGTCGTGGCGATGCGCTCGCCGGGCGATCCGAAGGTGAGCACCTACGACTGGCAGGAAACGCTCCGCCACGAGTTCGCCCACACGATCACGCTCACCAAGACCGGCAACCGCATCGCCCACTGGATGACCGAAGGCCTGAGCGTGACCGAAGAGTACGGGCCGATCACCTGGAGCTACGTCCCGCTGCTCAACATGGCGGTCAGCAAGGACGAGCTGTTCCCGCTGAACCGATTGACGTGGGGCTTTGTCCGGCCGCGTCGACCATTCGACCGGCAGCTCGCCTACGCACAGTCCGGCTGGGTGTGCGAGTTCATCGACGAGACGTACGGCCCCGACGCGATCAACGAACTGCTCATCGGCTTCCGCGACGGCAAAGCGCAAGGGCCGCTGTTCGAGGAAGTGCTCGGCGAGGACGAAAACACGGTCTTCGAGAAGTTTCGCGCCTGGGCGGTGACGCAAACCGAGTCGTGGGGCTACGACGAGAAAACCGCCAAGCGATACGGCGAGCTTCGCCCCGAGGCCGACGCCTTGGTCAAGGCACGTCAGTGGGAGGACGCGCGGGACGCCTGGGAACAACTGCTCGCGATGCGGCCCAACGATCCGCTGCCACACCAGCGTCTCGCCGGCCTGTACATGCGGACGGGTCAGCGTGATCAGGCCATCGAGATGCTCGTCGCGCTGACCGATCGCGAGGAGCAGGACAACCGCTACGCAAAACTCGCCGGCCGCCTGCTCAAGGAAGATGGCCGACTCGCCGAAGCGCGCGACGTCCTCGAACACGGCACCCGCATCGACTTCTACGACCCGGCCGTGCATGCACTGCTCGGCGATGTTTACGAAGCACTCGGCGACGATGCCGCCGCCGACCGCAGTCGCGAGATCATCGGGTACATCGAGCAGATGAAACAGCGTCGCAAGGACGGACACACCAGATGAAGCCATCACTGACCCTGGCGGAGTTCCAACGGCACATCCGCGAGAAGTACCACGACACCGACGCGGCTCGCGGGACGCCGGGGACGTGGATGTGGTTCATCGAAGAGGTCGGCGAACTGTCGAGCGCGCTGGCCAAAGGCGATGATCGTGCGAACATCGAAGAAGAGTTCGCCGACGTCGTCGCGTGGCTGTGTACGTTGGCGAACATCAACGACGTCGACCTCGAAGCAGCGATCCGACGGAAGTATCTCGACGGCGATGGGCCGACCGGAGTGAAATGATCGGGGAACGAACCGTGTTGCGGAGCAACGCAGCTTGGCGCGGTGGATTCTGATCTCGACGCGGGGAGGCGCACAGCCGCGTTGCTCTGCAACGTGGTCTGTCCCGCTATCCTCCGCACCTTGCCGGCCGACCTGCCCCATCTCCTACTCCTCACCGCAGCGGTGGCGTTCGGGGCGTTCGTGCAGGGGGCCATCGGGTTTGCGTTTGTTCTGCTGGTCACACCGTTGTTGATCGCGTTGGGCATGTCGCTGCCGCAGACGATCGCGATCGGGCTGGTGTGCGTGGTGGTCCAGACCGCGCTGTCCTGTTGGCAGGCACGTGGCGAACTGCCGTGGCGTGACGTGGGTACGGTGATCGGCTGGCGGCTGCTCGGGCTGCCGCTCGGCATCGCGGCGCTGACAAAGCTCGCCGTGAGCGACCCGCAGATCGTCAAGCAGGTCGTGGGGGCTGCGCTGTTGCTGGCGGTGGCGCTGCTCGCCGTCGCCCGGCCGCGACCGGCTGAACATGTGCCGATCTGGGCCACCGCAACGGCGGGCACGAGTTCGGGCTTCCTCGCCGGACTAACCGGCATGGGCGGCCCGCCGCTGGTGCTCTGGCTCACGCTGCGTGACTGGCCGACACGTCGGACGCGCGGGTTTCTCTGGCTCAGCTTCGTGCTGATGATTCCCGTCCAGTTCGTGTTGCTCGCATGGCAGTTTCCAACCGACACACGAACCGGTGCGATCTACGGCCTGGCCGCGTTGCCGGTGGTGGCGGGGGCGTCGTTCATCGGCGTTCGGGCCGGCGATCGGCTGCCACGGGAGCGGTTGCGGCAAGTGATGCTCGGCGTGCTCGTGGTCCTCGGACTGATCCACGTCACCGCGCCGCTGTGGTGAGTCACGCCGAGGTTTTGGCGTACATCCGTGCGTGGTCGAGCGTGCCGTCGGTGTGTCGGCGATAGTTGCGCAGCACGCCTTCAAACGTGTACCCACACCGCTCGGCGACGGCCCAACTGCGCACGTTGTTGTCCGACGAGGTGACGATGATGCGGTGGAAGCCGAACGTCTCCATGGCGAGGTCCGTCACCACATTACAGGCTTCGGTCATGTAACCCTTGCCGACGTGGTCGGTCCGCATCCAGTAGCCGATCTCGCCTCGCGGGACGTCCCACTCGACGTCGAACAGACCGACGTTGCCGACATGCACGCCGTCGAGCAGGATCAAGTACGGCACGCCTTTGCGTTGATGCCATTCAGCGAGGGTTTGGTGGATCCACGTCGTCGCGTCGTCGACGCCGTAGTCCTTCTTCGCCCACGGCATCCATTCATGCAGTTCTTCGATCGACGCCTGCACGCCGGCCGCCACGATCTCGGCATCGGCGAGCGTCGGCAGACGCAGGACGAGACGATCGGTTTCAAGGCGTTCGGGAATGTTGATTGTCATCGGGTTCATCGGTCTGACTCCTGCAGCGTCCAGGCGTACATGCACATGTGTTGGAATCGGCCGTCAGCGAACTTGCCGTAGCGACGCATCGTCGCCTCGCATGTGAAGCCGGCACGTTCGGCGACGGCGCGGCTGGGAGCGTTGGGTTCTTCGATGCGTAGGTCGACGCGCTGGAAGCCGAGCCGCTCGGCGAGCAGGTCACGAAACCCGGCGAGTGCTTCGGTCATCAGCCCCTGACCGCGTGCGTCGTTGCGGAGCCAGTAACCGATCTCGCCACGGGGCACGTCCCAGTCGAGAGCGAACACGCTGGTGTTTCCGATGTGTCGGCCGTCGCGGAGAATCATGTATGCCAGTTCGGTACGCCCGTACCAGCGCCCGAGCACTTCGCGGACCCACTCGTCCGCCACGCTCCGCGGCATGTCCAGTTCCGCCCACGGCATCCACTCCGCCAGCGCCGGCATCGCCGCGAGCGCCGACCCATGGATCACATCGACGTCCTTCAACTCCGGCCGGCGAAGCACGAGACGCTCGGTCTCGAACTGCAGCGGGATGTCGAGCGTCAACGGTTTCATGTCATTACACTTCCCGATCGACCGCCACCGCGACGCGCTTGATGCCGGCCATCATGTCGGCGAACGCTTCGTGCGTGAGGCTTTGCGCGCCGTCGGTCTTGGCGTGCTCCGGATCATGGTGGACTTCGACGATGATCCCGTCGGCACCGCAGGCGACGCTCGCCTTGCACATGCTGTCGACGAGGTAGCTCTTGCCGGTGCCGTGCGACGGATCGACGACGACGGGCAAGTGCGAAAGGCGGTGCAACTCCGGAACGATGGCCAGCGGCAGCGTGTTGCGGACGTAGTTCTCGAACGTGCGGATGCCGCGCTCGCAGAGGATGACGTTCGGATTGCCGGCGTTGATGATGTACTCGGCGGCAAGGAGGAACTCGTCCAGCGTTGCCGAGAGGCCACGCTTGAGCAACACGGGCTTGTCGCTCAGCTCGCCGATCTTGGCCAGCAGGTTGAAGTTCTGCATGTTCCGCGCGCCGAGTTGCAGCATGTCGGCGTACTCGTTGACGACCTCGATCTGGTCGATGCTCATCACCTCGGTGCATACGAGAAGCCCGGTCTGGTCGCGGGCCTCGGCGAGGATCTTGAGCCCGTCTTCGGCCAGCCCCTGGAAGGCGTACGGCGACGTGCGTGGCTTGAACGCCCCGCCACGCAAGCCGACCGCCCCCGCTTCCTTGACCGCGTGGGCCGTGTCGATGAGCGATTCACGATCTTCCACGCTGCACGGGCCGGCAATGACGCCGACCTTCTTGCCACCAAAGCTCGCACCGTTGGGCGGGCACTCGACGATGGTGCGCTCCTGCTTGATCTCGCGGGAGGCCATCTTGTACGGCGCGAGGATCGGCACGACCTTCTCGACACCGGCGACGGATTCGAACTTGGTGCGGTCCTTGGCCCGCTCATCGCCGACACACGCGACGACGGTGCGCTCGGTGCCCTTGATGACGTTGTCGGTGAGTCCCATTTCGCGGACGAGTTGCACGACGTGCTCCACTTCTTTTTGCCCGGCCTCGGGCTTCATGACGACGATCATCGGAGGGCTCCGTTGTTGAGGTGCGGTGTTGGTTCGGCGGACAATGGCCGGGAAAAAACACCGGCCCCAGGAGCGAATCCTGAGGCCGGTGGGTTTGCTGGTTCGTTGGTACGAGTTGCGAGCCGGTCAGGATATGCATGGTGGCGGTTTAACGGCTTTTTTGGCCGTGCCTCCACTCGTACATCCTG
>JBCDCH010000009.1 GCA_039182125.1 Planctomycetota bacterium | reverse complement strand
TGACTGACACCCCGACGTGTGGTGGGGAGCACCGCCGCTCCGCGCTTCTTGCAGAGTGCGCTCGCCTTACAGCTGCGCATCGCTGGGTGGCCCCGCAACGCGGTTCGGCACGCGTACCTTGTCCTAGCATCGCTCGTGTTCACCTGGGACAACGGTCTGCGTGTCGACCCGCCGGGGTTGTGGATGGACTGCCGGCGGCCTTGCGATGTGTGCTTCGTGTCGCACGGGCATTCGGATCACCTGGGCCGACACGAGCGTGCGATCTGCACCGCCGAGACCGCCGCGATCGCTGAGCAACGGGTCGGTCTCGAGGGCGGCACGCATCTCGCGTTCGGCGAACCTTTCGACTTCAACGCCGACACGAAACTGACGCTCGTGCCGGCTGGCCACGTCCTCGGCAGTGCGATGCTCCACGTCGAACGGCCCGAGGGTTCGCTGCTCTACACCGGCGACTACAAGCTCCGTCGGAGCCTGACCGCGCGAACCGCCGAGCCGCCGCGGGCGGACGTGCTGGTGATGGAGAGCACGTACGGCAAGCCGTTGTTCCGGTTTCCGCCGGCCGCCGAGGTGCATGAACAACTGATCGACGCGATCACCGACGCCATGGCCGAGGGTCGCCAGCCGATCGTCTACGGCTACGCACTGGGCAAGGCGCAGGAGATCGTGAAGATCCTCACCGACGCCGGCTTTCCCGTCACCGAGCACGGCGCGGTCCGCCGGCTCAGCGACCTGTACGAATCCTTCGGCGTTCCACTCGGCCACCGCCGGGCGTACGACCGCTGGGACTTCCACGGCAAGCGGCAACTGTCCCTCGAAGAGCGCGGCGTTCTCGTCGCGCCGCCCAACGCCGCGCGCGGCTCGTTCACGAGCCAGTTCGACAATCCGTTTCGCGTCGTCATGACCGGCTGGTCACTTTTCCCCAACGCGATCTATCGCTACGGCGTTGATCTCGCGCTGCCGCTTTCGGATCACGCCGACTACGACGAACTCCTCACCACGATCGACATCGTGCAGCCCAAGAGCGTCTACACGCACCACGGGTTCAAGGAGTTCGCCGACGACCTGCGCAGTCGCGGCATCGACGCGAAACTCGCGCGTCCGCCGGCGCAGATGGAACTGTTTGGATAACGACAAAACGCCCACGGCTTCAGCCGTGGGTCTGTGTGCGGTGCCGACGGCGGACCCACGGCTGAAGCCGTGGGCTTTCGACTGAAACGGCTACCAACCCGCGTTACCGCGGGGGTCGACGCTCGTCTTCTCGGCGAGTTGTTCGACCAACGTTTTGGCTTCGTCGTCGAGCTCCTTGGGGACGATGACCTTGACGATGCAGAGTTGGTCGCCGGTTTCGGTGACGCGCTTGGCGCCACGGTCCTTGATGCGGAGCTTGGTGCCGCTGGAGGTGCCGGGCGGGACGGTGAGGGTGACGTTCTCATCAAGCGTCGGCACGGTGACCTTGGCCCCGAGCATCGCCTCGTCGAAGCTCAACGGCAGATCCATGAGCACGTTCAGGTTGTCGCGCTTGAAGTAGGGGTGCGGACGGACGGACACGACGATGAAGAGGTCGCCGCCTGCCTCGCCCTTGCCTCGGACGCGAACCCGTGAGCCGTCCTTCACGCCGCCGGGGACTTTCACGTCGATGGTCTCCATCGTCCCCGAACGGTTGATACGCAGCGGAAGCGTCGTCCCGCGAGCCGCTTGGTAAAAGTCGAGAGCCGCCGGGTACTCGACATCGGAACCGGACGGTGCTTGCGTCCGGCCCCGGCCGCCCGTCCGTCCGAACGGCCCGCGTGACCCGAAGAGCTGGTCGAACACGTCGGAGAACTGGCTCGACCCAAAGTCCTCCGGGCGGACGTCCTGATACCCGCCGCCGTAACCACCGTAACCGCCACGCCGACCGCGCGTCTGTGCCCGGCGGAACTGCTCATAGGCGTCCTGTTGGGCGGAGTTGCCCTCCACGCCGGCATGGCCGAACTCGTCGTACCGCTGTCGCTTCTTCGAGTCGGAAAGAACCTCGTAAGCCTCCTGCACCGACTGGAACTTTTCGCTCGCGGTGGGGTCATCGCGGTTGACGTCGGGGTGATACTTGCGAGCGAGCTTGCGGTGAGCCTTCTTGATCTCGTCGGCGCTGGCGTTCTTGCTCACGCCGAGGATGTCGTAGTAGTCGCGCTGTGCCATCTTGCGCGCAGACGATAGGGCGGAGAGATCGGTTTGTGACTCATTGCATCACCGCGATGGCGGAGATGAGCGTCGCCGACGTGACATGCGACGCCGTGCCATCGGCCGCGAGGCGGTGCAGGTTGCTTCCGTCGGCGTACACCACATCACCGCCGTCGAGGGCGAAGCTACCGACGTGCTCGGCGAGAACCTCCGGCTCGGCCCGGTCCGTCTCGAATCGCACGAGTTGCCAATCCTTGGGCACGATCGGCGGCGGCTGGCCGGTGCTTGCCTTTCGGGCGGCCTTGTCGGCGGAGATCATCTGATTCCGCAGCATCAACCGTCGTGGCGGCGTCACGCGATGGGACGCACCGCCGGCCGCGACCATCGGCTTGTTCGAGAAGAACTGCGTGAACGCGTTGGCAAAGTGCAACACGGCGGCTCCGAGCCGAAACGGAAACAGGAAAAACTCACGCGTCGCAACCCACATCGAGATCGGCTCGCCGTCGGGTTTGTACGGTCGGCGGATCGCGTGCAATCGGCCGGCCGGATCGCGCATCGGGTTGAGATAATCGAACGCGGGATCTTCGACGAGTGTCGTGACGCTGCCGTCTTCAGGGTCGAGGCGTTCGATCGTGGCCGGACCGTAAGCGCCGATGAATCCGTCGGCAGTGCGTGCGATGCCGATGGCGTGGTAGAGGATCGCGTCGCCGTCCCAGCTCGGGGCTTCGTCGAGCGTGTCGCCTTCGGTGAGCGGGGTGGGCCGTCCGCCGCCGGCAGGGAAGACGTGCAGGTTCGCGGAGCCGTTCTCGTCGCGTCGGCTGTAGAGCAGGCGACCGTCCGGGTGGGGTGCGATGTCGCGGACTTCCCAGTCGGGACCGTGGGCCATGCGGTACTCGTCCTCCTGGTCGAGCTCATGACGGAAGAGCCCGTTGGTTCGGCCGATGCTCATGCCGTAGTAGATAGTCGAGCCGTGGGCGGCAACGGTATGAAAGGTCATCGGCTTGACCGGCTCGATCTGCGCTTCGCCACCGCCAAGTAAGCCGAAACCGCCGGCCCCGCTGTTCCACCCGGCGCTGCCGCTCTTCCACTCGTTACGCGCGGCCGACGCTTCCGACCGCGCGAGAAAATCCTCGGCGAACGGGCTGACCAGTTCTCGCATCCGCTCGCCGGGCAAGCGGACGAACAGCTTGCCCTCGGCGATGAACACGAAACCTGCCTGCGCCTGACCCATGCCCGGAGCGTATCACGGCGGCGAAGAGAATGCCCTCGGTGGGAGTCGAACCCACACTGGATCGATTTTAAGTCGACTGCCTCTGCCGTTGGGCTACGAGGGCGGTGTGTCGTTGGCCGTGCCACGGAGCAGGTCTTCGGCTAAGCGTAGGTCGTGGGCGTGCGTGATTTTCAGGTTTCGCTCCTCGCCTTCGACGATCGTGACGCGGTGGCCGGCGAGTTCGAGGAGTTGGGCGTCGTCGGTGACGCGTTCGAGCGGCTCGGGGCAAACGTCCGCCGCACGGAGCAGGTCGGTACGTCGGCCGATCTGCGGGGTCTGCGCCGACCACAAGAAACGTCGCGGCAAGGTACGCAGCACAAGCGCCGGCAAGGCGTCGTCGGTCGCGGTTTGCTTGACGGTGCCCGTCACGCGGACGCATGGAACGGCCGCGCCGTAGCGGACGGCCGCATCGAACGTGCGGTCGATCAACTCCCGAGAAACCAACGGCCGGGCCGCGTCATGGACGGCGACCCATTCCACGCGGTCGGGCAAAGACCGTATCGCGTTGAGCACCGACCCGCAGCGGTGTTCCGCGCCGGCAACGACCGAGACGCGCGTGTCTTCCAACAACGTGGCATCGCAAGTGCCGTCCGCCGTTGCGACGACGACATGCGTCACGTCATCGCGCGCGAGGAAAGCGTCGACGCTTCGCCGAATCACCGACCGGCCGGCGAGTTCCGCGCGGAGCTTGTCACGACCAAACCGGCGGGACGCACCAGCGGCGGGAAGAACGACGGCGAAGGTCGGCATGACGGCAACTTACGCCGAAGTGCCGGCGGTGTCGCGTTTGCGACGGGGCGGCTCCGGCTCGGACATGTCGATGACCTCGCCCATGGCCGAGTCGCCCGAGCGATCGATGCTGGCCGCGCCTTCGAGCTTGGCGAAGAGCATCTTACCGGCCGAGGTCTGGCGGGTGTTGGTGATCTGCACGGCGATGTCGTCGCCGATGCGATCGCCGGCGTTCTCGATGACGACCATCGTGCCGTCCGCGAGGTAGCCCACGCCCTGACGCGGCTGCTCGCCGGGACGAACGACGTGGACATTGATCGCGTCGCCGGGGAGCACCTCGGCCCGCAGCGCGTTGGCCAAGGCGTTGAGGTTCACGACGGTGACACCTTGAACCTGAGCGACCTTGTGCAGGTTGAAGTCGGTCGAGAGGACGCGGGCGTGCAGGTCTTTCGCAAGGCCGACCAGTCGGTGGTCGACGTCGAGCGCGGCCGAGTCGTCACGCCCAATGCCGCCGCCGTGGCCGTGCGGGTCGTAGATGACGACCTCGAGGTTTGGGATGGTCGACTCACGCAGTTCCTCGAGAACGTCGAGCCCGCGACGACCCTTGGCCCGCTTGGCCTTGTCGCCCTCGTCGGCCATGCGTTGCAGCTCCCGCAACACGAATCGCGGCACGATCAGCCGGCTCTCGAACATGCCCGCCTCGGCCAGCGCGACGATGCGGCCATCGATCAGAGCCGACGTGTCGATGACCACCGGCGACGTGCCGCGCGTGTCCTTGCGAAACTCGACGTACGGGATGATGAACCGGAAGTCGTCACGCGTTTGAAGAATGAAGCTGATCGCGAAGTAGCAGCAGACGACGCCGATGAGCAAGTTGATAAAGTCGATCAACGGCTGCCGGCCCGCGACGTCGGGGCTCGCGAAAAACCGGTCGATCAAGAACGGCACCACGAAGCTGAACGCGTACGACAGGATCAGCCCGATGAGCAGCCCGAAAAAGACGCCGGCAAAGACCTGTAGCTTTCGCCGTGGCGAGAGTATGTCGGCCACGACCACGCAGACGCCGATGATGAGCGTCACCGACAACAGCATCCACGCCCGACCGTCGAGGTACGGGTTGAGTGCCGTGGCATCCTGGGTCAGAAAGAACCAACCCACCGCCGCCATCACGAGAATGAAGAGTCCGCGCAGGACTTGAAGCGTCATGATGCGTCCCCGGGAACCATGTCCCGATGATGAATCATACGTTAAGGCCGGCCCGGATGCTTCGGGTTACGACGGATTGTCAAAATGGGTAGCCGCACTCGTCGGTCCGATAGCGGGCTTGTCGCGGTCATCCCTCGAAGAAACCGACGAGGATTAGCACCGCAACCGCCGCCGCAAGGCCGACGCGGTAGTAACCGAAGATGCTCAGGCCGTGCTTTTTGAGATACGCGACCATCCATTTCACCGCTAGCACCGCCGAAATCCAGGCCGACAACACGCCGAGAAGCAGGGCGAACCAACCGTATTGGTCGACCATCCAGGTGAGCATCATCACCTCTTGGCCGCTCCCCGGCGATGTCACGGAGTCCAAGACGGCCTTGTAGAGCGTTGCAGCCAGCAGTGTGATGACACCCAGCAGGAAGCTGAACTCCACCGCCGACGCGAGGCTCAGCCCCACCAACACGCCACCGACGATCGTGACCAGTGACCGGCTCGTGCCCGGCCACATCGCCACGCACTGAATCAGCCCGATGCCCAGCGCCATCATCGGCGTCAGCGTGTCGAGCGATCGGCCGGCCTCCGATTCGGTGCTGCCGCGGGCGATGGCATCGTCTTTCGGGGATGAGGTGCGCTTGCGCCAGAGGTCCACGCCGATGATCGCGAGTCCGCCGACGAAGAGGGCGATCGCGATGGGCCACGGGTGAAACAGTGCCGCTTCGATGTGCTCATCGAGGAGCAGACCGAACACGGCCGCAGGCATGAACGCGATCAGCAGATTGAGCCCGAGCCGAAAGCCGTCGGCATCGCCCGGGCCGAGGCCGATCTTTCCGGCCCAACCGACCGCGGCCTGCCGGACGCGCTGCCAATACAGCCCGAGCACCGCCACGATCGCCCCGGCCTGAATGCAGATGGCGTACGCATCGGCCGCCTCACCGGTCAGGCCCATGGCCCGCTGCGCGAGGATCAGGTGTCCGGTCGAACTCACCGGCAGATACTCGGTCAACCCCTCGACAATCCCGAGGATGATCGCTTGCCACCATTCCATGCAACGCTTATCGGCATCCAGGCACGCTTGTCCAATGACCGACCGAAAATGCGGATGTCATTGAGTCGCCTTGGCCCGCTTCGGCCACGGCATGTACAGCACGCCGCTCACGATCGTGGCGACAACGGTGAGCCAGACGCAGCCGGTACGGACGATGCGGGCCGCAAGTTCCAAATCCATTTCGATCAACCATGGCCTGAAGCAAACATACGCCAGCACCACCGGCACGGTGATCGACTGAATGATCATTTTGAGCTTACCGGACCACGCCGCGCCGAAGTCGCTGCCCGACCCTTCCATCAGGCTCCGCAACGTCGTGATGAGCAGTTCCCGCGAGAGGAGAATCGTTACGACGATTGGCCCCACGCTGGTAACGTTGATGATGGTTCCGTCCTCCTCGATGAAGAACGGCCGGGAGGCGAAAAACACGAACGTGCCGAGGATGAGAATCTTGTCGCAAAACGGATCGACGATCCGGCCGAAGACGCTGGTCACGTTCCATTTGCGGGCCAAGTGCCCGTCAAGCGCGTCGGTCGCGGCGGCGAGCCCGTAGACCCAGCCGCTGGCGAAGAGCCACCACGAAATCCGGTCCGGGTCGTACCGATAAGCGGCGAGCATCGCGAAGAAGATGAACGCGACGACGAGCCGGGAGACCGTGATGGCGTTGGGTATCTGCCGCCGCATGGATGACGGATGCTATCGTCGCGCGGTGGCAAAGCACGATTCGGGCCAACTCGCCGACGCTGATGAGCAACTTGACGCACCCGCGCCGTTCCCTGCCGAGCGGATGCCGGAGATGGTGTTTATCCTCGGCTTCGCCGGCGTGATGTTCGCCATCAGCGGGTTGGCGTACAAGATCATCTCGCTGTTTAAGCAACGGGCGTTTCCGGCGGACGACCTTGCGGGGCAGGCGCTGTGGTGGCTGACGATGGTCGGCGTCGGCGTCTCGGCGGGCCTGATGATCCACGCGCTGCTCATGCTGTTCCGCTTTGAATGGGGTCGCGTGGGGATGCTGATTTACTCGGTGATCGCGATCGTGCTGACGCCGCCGATGGCGTGGGTACGGATCGCGCGGGGGTCGGCATGGGTCGAGTACCAGCGGGCGTCGGGCGTCGAGATCCCGGACTGGGCCGGGTCGGACACGTCGGTCGTTACCGTCGGCGCGGTGATGCATGTGCTCTTCGCGTTGGTCGCGTTGATCTATCCGTTGACGTTGCTCTACCAACTGACCCGGCCGCGTATCCGGCGTGCCTTCCGCGACGCCGCCCGAAACCGCCGGCAATAATCACTGGCTCATGCCGGCCAAACGCACCGACTCCCGAACACTCAAGAAACGCCGGGAGCGGGTGACAGCGATCCTGCCGATCCTGTACGCCGAGCATCCCGACGCGAAGTGCTCGCTGGATTTCACCTCGCCGCTGGAGCTGATCGTCGCGACGATCCTCTCGGCCCAATGCACCGACGAGCGGGTGAATCTGACGACACCGGCGTTGTTCAAGAAGTTCCCGACGGCCCAGGCATACGCCGACGCGTCCCTCAAGGACATCGAGCCAATGGTGCAGTCGTGCGGGTTCTTCCGGCAGAAGGCCAAGAGCATCAAGGCGATGGCCGAGTCGGTCGTCGAGCTTCACGGTGACGAGGTGCCGCGGACGATGGAGGCGTTGATCAAGCTTCGTGGCGTGGGCCGCAAGACCGCCAACGTCGTGCTCGGCAACGCCTTCGGCATCAACGTCGGCGTCACCGTCGACACCCACGTCACGCGCCTCTCCAATCGCCTCGGCCTCACCCGACACGAATCCGACGCGGTCAAGATTGAAAAGGACCTGATGCAGGTCGTCCCGCGGGACGAGTGGACGATGTGGAGCCACTTGCTGATCCACCACGGCCGACGGACTTGTGTCGCCCGGAAGCCGCGCTGCGAGGCGTGTGCTCTGTTCGAGCACTGCCCGAGCGGGCCGAGGATCATCCGAAAACGCGAAAAAGACGCCAAATGAGCTGCACGACCGTCCGGATTGCATTTCACGCCATCAGTCCCATACTGGGTCCTCCACCCAGAAACCACCATGAAAATCGGCGAAGGTAAATTCTGCTACGAGTGGCACGACCACTTTGTGAAACTCCCCATGAGTCCGCTCGCGATCGTCGGCGGTCGGACCCACGGCGTTGGCGTGCTCTCCGACGGCGACGTGATCGTTTTCGCACAGACCGAAAACGCGATTCAGCGTTACGACCGTTCCGGCAAACTCAAGAAGAAGTGGGGTGCCCAGACCTGGACCGGTGCCCACGGCATCACCGTAATGCAGGAAGACGGCGAGGACGTCCTGTATCTCGTCGACGAGGAGTCGGGCGCGTTCGTCAAGGCCACGCCCAACGGCAAGATCATCGAGAAGTTCAAGAGCCCGAAGTCGCCGGGCAAGTTCCGCCCGACCTGGGGCTGCCCCGGTCCCGACGGGAAGATCTGGCTCGCCGACGGGTACGGCTCGGAACTGGTCCACTGCTGGGACGGCAAGGAATGGTCGTTGACGCTCGACGGCACCGAAGGTGCCGGACGGTTCAAGTGCCCGCACGGCATCGCCTTCTCCCCCGACGGTGAGCTCTACGTCGCCGACCGCGGCAACCAACGCATCGCGGTCTACGACGCCGACGGCAAGTTCCTGCGTAATCACGACAAGATTTGCCACACGCCCTGCATGTTCGTCTTCCACGACAAGCACGTGTACGTCCCCGAGCTGCACACGGGGATCAAGGTGCTCGACATGGACATGAACGTCGTGGCCGACCTGGGCGCGAACCCGGGCGTGACCGAGACGGAGAACTGGCCGAACCTCGGCAAGACCAAACACGTCCAGCCGGGCAAGTTCAACAGCCCGCACTGCTGTGCCGTGGGTGCCAATGGCGATGTGTACGTCGCCGAGTGGATCATCGGCGGACGCGTGACGTGGCTCGAAAAGCTGTGATCGGCACGGGTTTCGCTTTCAACACACTGTGAATAATCCATTCGACACATCGGACGAAATGGACCAGCGGATCGTGAAAACCGCGGTCCCGGCGATCGGCGGTATCGCGGTCGCTGCAGTGGGCATTGCCGCCCTCAACGCTTGCTGCAACGGCAAGGCTCGGAAAGTCTCGGCCTTCGGCATCCTCCCGATCGGCATGGCCGCCCTCACCGCGACCGTCGCCGCTTGGGCGTACCTCAACCCAGACGCGATCCCTGACTCGATGAAGGATGAGCTGGACGACCTTCCGTTATCGATCCGCAAGCGGATCAGCTAAGCTGTCCCATGCAATTGGGTGAAGATCGAACGATGGCCGAGTTCGGAGAGGCGGGGTTCACACGCCTCGTCGCCGCGTTCTATCGTCGGGTTCGCGAGGACGACATCGTCGGCGTGCTCTACCCGCCGGATGACTGGGAAGGTGCAGAGTGGCGGCTGCGGGCGTTTCTCTGTCAACGCTTCGGTCTTTCGACCGAGTACTCCGAAAAGCGTGGCCATCCGCGGCTCCGCATGCGTCACATGCCTTTCGCCATCGGCCCGGCCGAGCGCGACCGCTGGCTCGAACTGATGTCGGCCGCGATGGACGAGACCGAAGTGCCGGCCAACGTCCGGGCGACGCTCACGCCGTTTTTCGTGCAAGTCGCGGAACATATGCGGAATCAAGATTGAATCGCTTCGGCGACGACGTCTCGGTACGCCGACGCGACGTGAATCCGGCAAAACCGTAACTGCTCGGCGAGTGCTTTGACCATCGGCGACAGTCGGGCGATCGGCACCGGGCCTTCCCGGCCGGCGACGATCACCTCGCTGCCGAACGCGCCGCCCTCGAACTCACCGCCGGCCGTCTTGTACGGCGTGTCGCTCACCTCGTCGAGAAACAGGTGATAGTCCGGATCGCCGCCCACGCTTTCGACCGCCGACTGCGCCGCCGCGAACGCGCCGGCCGGGTCGCTGCAGTCGTGAAGCTCGACGGTTTTGTAGAGCTTGCGTTCGACCATCCCGCGGCAGAGGTTGGCCAGCAACGGATCGGTGCCGGTGGTCCACGCCTTGAAGCATTGCATGACCGCGGCGTCGTCGAGGTCGAGGAATTCCGGCGTGGTGAGGCGGTTGCCGGTGAGCGCTTTCTCCACGCCGCCGGTCGCGGCTGACCATTCGAGCCGGCCTTGCACCGCAAGGCGTTTGGCGCGTTGCAGGATCAGCTGCACCATCCCCTCGGCCGCCCGGACGACCTTGTGGAAGTAAACGTTGCGGTACATGTGGTACCGCGCCATCAGGTACGCCTCGACCGCCGAGACGGCCTTGGGCAAGACCGCCAGCCGCCCGCCGGTCGGCTCGATCGTCAGCGCCGTCAGCAGCCAGGTCATGTCAAAGTGCCCGTACCGGCTGCCGGTCATCAGGTTGTCTCGTAGCAGGTAGTCGATCCGGTCCGCGTCGAGCTGCGAACTGATCAGGTCCCCAAGAAAAGTCCGCGGTTCGGGCCCGGCCAGCAGGTCGGTGATCCGCTCGGGCAGTGACTTGTCGTGGGAGATCAGAAGCTGATGGACCTCTGTCGTCGGATCGTTGATCACGCGGGCCGAGAGACGTTCATGGTGGATGCCAGTGACACGCTCGAAGACATGGCTGAAGGGGCCGTGCCCGAGATCATGCAGCAGGGCGGCACACAGGGCGATCTTGCGATCCTCGGCGTCGATGGCGTGGTTGCGTTCGAGCCGATCGAGCATCCGTCGGGCCGTCTGCATGACGCCCAGCGAGTGGCTGTAGCGCGAATGGTCCGCCCCCGGATACGCCAAGGATGCCATGCCGAGCTGCCGGATGCGGCGTAGGCGTTGGGACTCCCGGGCGTTGAGAAGCTCGAAGAGCAACCCCTCGGTGTCGTCCTCGGTGCGGAGGGCGATCACGTCATGGACCGGGTCGCGGATGATCTTCTCGGACATGCACCGAAGGTAGCACGTCCGCCCTGGGCGGAAACTAACCGAATGCCTACCGCCGGGTCGATACTGTTACACCATCATGCGCCGCATCCCCGCCCTGATCCTGACCGCTGCCCTTGCCGTTTGCGTCGCCGCCACGGTGAGCGTGAAGGAGTTGAAGTTCACGCCCGGCACGGTCTCGATTAAGGCCGGCGAGTCGGTCACCTGGAAGAACAACGACACCCGCGACTACACCGTCACCTCGACCAGCGGTGCCTTCGACTCCGGGCCGCTCAAGCCGGGCAAAAGTTACACCCACACCTTCACGACGTCCGGGACCTATCCGTACGGTTCCAAGCTCCACCCGCGCATGACTGGCAGGGTGGTTGTCAAGTAGACGCCAGCCGCTATGCTCCACCACGTATGACCGCGAGCTCGGCCATTATTCGGATCGACATCATCATCCCGCATCGGCGGCGGTGACCGGTTCTCCTGCAGTTTTGCCCAAGACCACACGCCCCGCCGACCACCAACGGCGGGGCGTTTTGTTTCCGTCTCTCTCCATTCATCATTCCGCATTCCTCATTCATCACTCCATGAGAATCCACCTTTATGACACGACGCTGAGAGACGGCACCCAGGGCGAAGGCTTCAACCTCTCGCTCACCGACAAGCTGCTCGTGGCCCGAAAGCTCGACGAGATCGGCTTCGACTACATCGAGGGCGGCTACCCGCTGAGCAACCCGAAGGACGTGGGATTCTTCGAGGACATTCGCGAACCAGCGCTGAGTCATGCGAAGGTCAGCGCGTTTGGCATGACCCGTCGGCGAGGTGTCGATGCGTCGGAGGACGTTGGCATGCGGGCGTTGCTCGATGCCGAGACGCCGGCGATCACCATCGTCGGCAAGACGATCAAGTTCCAGATCGAGAATGTCTTGAACACGACCGTCGACGAGAATCACGCGATGATCGCCGATAGCGTGAAGGTGTGTGTCGATGCGGGGCGCGAGGTGATCTACGACGCCGAGCACTTCTTCGACGCGTTCAAGGAGGATCGCGAGCACGCGCTTTCGACCCTGGCAGCGGCGGAGTCGGCGGGGGCGACGGTGCTGTGCCTCTGCGACACCAACGGCGGCACGATGCCGACCGAGGTCGCCGAAGCCACCGCGGCCGTCGTCGCACAGTCCAACGTCACCGTCGGCATCCACACGCACAACGACTCGGGCGTTGCCGTGGCCAATGCGTTGGCCGCCGTCGACGCCGGGGCAACGCATGTGCAGGGCACGATCAACGGCGTCGGCGAACGCTGTGGCAACATGGACCTCGTCGTCGCCGCGGCCAACCTCGCACTCAAGTTCGGCCACGACGTGCTGCTGCCCGGCAGCCTCGAACGACTCACCGAAGTGTCGCGCTTCGTCTACGAGATCGCCAACCAGCCGCTGTGGGGCGGGCAGCCGTACGTCGGTGCTTCCGCGTTTGCCCACAAGGGCGGGATGCACGTCCACGCGGTTCGCAAACACGCCGGGACGTATGAGCACGTCGACCCGGCCAGCGTCGGAAACCAGCGGAAGATCCTCGTCTCCGAGATGAGCGGCGCGAGCAACATCGCCGAGAAGCTCGGCAAGAAGTTCGGCATCGAAGCCGACCGGGAAGTCCAACGCCGGGTGCTCGAGCGCGTGCAGGATCTGGAGAACGCGGGTTACGTTTTCGAAGCGGCCGAGGCGAGCTTCGAACTGCTGCTCCGCAAGGAAATTGGAAAGCGGCGCGCGTATTTCACCCTCGATCACTACCGCTGTGTCATCCTCCGCACCGACGGCGAACGTCCGGTGGCCGAGGCGACTTGCAAGGTGCATGTCGGCGACACCGTTGAACACCGTGTCGCCGAAGGGCATGGCCCGGTCGACGCGTTAGACCATGCCCTGCGTAAGGCACTTCGTGAACACTACCCGGCTATCAACGGGCTGCACCTGGTCGACTACAAGGTGCGCGTCGTCAACTCCTCGGCAGCGACGGCGGCGAAGGTGCGCGTCGTCACGGAGTTCCGCCGCGACCTGTCCGACGGCAAGTCCGACTACTTCGGTACCGTGGGTGTCGATGAGAACGTGATCAACGCAAGCTGGGAAGCGTTGATCGACGGGTTCGAGTACCACCTGCTGGCAAATGACGAAATCCGAAGTCAGAAATCCGAAGTCAGAAATCCGAAATGAGTCTTGGACCATTCGGCCTTCGGATCTCATTCGTCATTCGGGAACTCGGCATTCGGATTTCTTCTTCGCTACGATCACCCCATGCACCCTCTCAGCGATCTTCCGCGTGAACGGATCCCGCGTCACATCGCGATCATCATGGATGGCAACGGGCGCTGGGCGGTGCAGCAGGGGATGGAGCGAATCAACGGCCATGACCGCGGGGCGGCGGTGGTGCCGGACTTGGTCACCGAGTGCGTCGAGATGCGTCGGCAACTCGGCGGGCCGGATGTCATCACGCTGTACAGCTTCAGCGTCGAGAACTGGAAACGTCCGGCCGACGAGGTGGAGGCGCTCATGCAGATGTACGTCGACTACCTCCGCCGCGAACGGCCGAGAATGATGCGCGAGAACGTCAAATTCATGCAGATCGGCCGATCTGACGAGTTGCCGGAACTGCTCCAGGACGAACTCGCGATCACGTTGGACGAGACCGGCAACAACAACGGGCTCGTCCTCAACCTCGCTCTCAACTATGGCAGTCGCACCGAGATCGCCGACGCGATGAAGTCGATCGCCCGCAAGGTCGCGGCAGGTGAGTTGCTGCCCGGCGACATCGATCACGACACGATCGACGCTCACCTCTACACTGCAGGCCTACCCGATCCAGACTTGCTCATCCGCACGGCAGGGGAGATGCGTATCTCCAACTACTTGCTCTGGCAGATCAGCTATGCCGAACTCTTCGTCAGCGACGCACTTTGGCCGGAGTTCGATGCCGAAGAACTACACCGCGCGATCCGTGCATTCGCCCAACGCAACCGGCGGTTCGGCGCGCTCGATCAGTCGAATACGCTTCAGACGGTTTGATTGAAACACGTTTCAATGCACAATCAGTGTGGAGTGAGGTTCCGACAGTGACATACCAGCCGGATCAGACAACAGCCCGTACTCGCGCATCAGCGGCAAATGAGCCGGTGAGTATTCTTGAGAGCTTACCTCCGAGCACGGCACCGGAGTACAAGGAGACGTTCGTCGAACGGCTCCCGCTTCAACTCTCGCTGGGCGCGTGGCTGATCATCATCATCGCCGTCGTGTCGTCGGTCGTGGTACTCGCCTGGCCCGAGAAAGATGTCGAAGGCCTGACGATGTGGACGTTCGCCCGCAACCACTCGGACATGTACATCCCCCTCGCCGAGGAGTACAACGCGGCCAACACCGATAAAGACGATCTCAAGCTCAACATCTTCCTGATCGACGGACAGGCGCTACAGCGGCGAATGCTCAGCGGCTTCATGTCCGACACACCGGTCGCCGATCTCATCGAAGTCGAGCAGGGCGTCATCGGTAAAGTCTTCTCCGGCCCGCTGGAGGATGTCGGTTTCGTCGATCTCACCGACCGGCTCAAGAGCGAAGGCATTTACGAGCAGATCAACGAGCCGAGCTTCAGCCAATGGTCGACACGCGGCCGAATCTTTGGCATCCCGCATGACGTTCACCCGGTCGTTCTGTTATACCGCCACGACATCCTCGTCGAAGAGCTCGGCTACGACGTGGAAGCCATCGAGACATGGGACGAGTTCGCCGACACGCTCCGGGCGGCTCAGGACATCGACGGCGACGGAAAAGCTGATCGCTACCTGCTGAATCTTTGGTACACGAATGCCGACATGCACGAGATGCTGCTCATGCAGGCCGGTGGTGGATTTTTCGACGAGAACGACAAGCTCGCGATCGACACGGAACTGAACGCCTTCCTGATGGCGAAACTGATCACCTGGATGATCGGCCCGGATCGGATTGCCGTCGACGCCGCCGACTTCAGCGCACCGGGCAACGAGTTGCGTCTGACCGGACGCGTCCTTGCCGGTGTCGCACCAGACTGGCTTACCGGCGTGTACCAGGGCGATCTGCCGCAGCTCTCCGGCAAATGGCGTGCGATGCCGATGCCTGCCTGGACACCCGGCGGCCGACGGACCAGCGTTTGGGGCGGCACCTGCCTGGGCATCACCAAGCAGACCGAGGACTTCGAAGCGGCGTGGGAAGCGGCCAAGCTCCTCTACCTCACCAACGAAACCGCCCGAAAGCTCTGGGAACAATCGCTGATCATCAGCCCGGTCATTGCGCTTTGGGACGAGCCTTTTTATCACGAGCCCGTGGAATACTTCGGCGGCCAACGGCTCGGGTCGCTGTTCATCGAACTCGCACCCGATGTGCCGACCCGCAGCAGCTCGCCGTTCCGTAACCTTGCACGAAGCGAGTGGGCCAACGCCATGAGCCGCCTTTATCGTTACGCCGATCAGAACGAAGCCTACACCGTCGAAGCGCTACAACCCCGAGCCAGGGAACTGCTCGGCGAGGTGCAGGCGGAAGTGGAGAAACAGATGGGTCGAAACGTCTTCGTCCGCGACCAACTCACGCAGGAACAGGAGGCGGCCCAATGACCGCGGCCGCATCTTCAAACGTGGCGAGCAAGACCGCTGCGGCACCGCCTCAGGCGGTCGGCGGGATGAGCAAGCGGTCGTGGTGGGCACCGTACTTCTTCATCGCGCCGTTCATTCTCATCTTCCTCACGTTCATCGTCTATCCGTTGTTCTACTCGCTGCTGCTCATCACGCAGCAGACGTTCGGCCCCCGGTCCAGCGAGTTCGTCGGGTTCGACAACATCACCTTCCTCGTCAACGACAGCCGATTCTGGATCGCGCTGAAGAACACGTTCATCTTCGCCGCCGGCAGCGTGTTCGTGCAGCTGCCGGCATCGCTGGGACTGGCACTGCTGCTCAATCGACCCGGCCTTAGAGCCCGCTCGTTCTATCGGCTCATCTTCTTCGCACCATCGCTGGTCGGGCTCGTGTTCGTCGCGGTGCTGTTTGCGTTGATGTTCCAGAAGAACACCGGGCTGATCAACGTCACCCTCGCGTCGATCATCCCGACGTGGGACGTCGAGTTTCCCTGGCTGGAGAAATTCGTCATGCCATCGCTGATCATCGCGGCATTCTGGATGTACGTCGGTTTCAACATGGTGTACTTCCTTGCAGCCTTGCAGAGCGTCGACAAGTCGCTGCTCGAAGCCGCCGAGATCGACGGGGCCAATGCCTGGCACCGGTTTCTAAACGTCACACTCCCGGCGATCGCGCCGGTGGCGTCGTTCGTCGTGCTTCTCTCGTTCATCGGGTCGATGCAGCTGTTCGAGTTGCCATACCTGCTACTTGGTAACGGCCCGGGCCCGGAGAACGCCGGGCTCACCGTCGTCATGTACCTCTACCAAACCGGCTTCGACACCGGCGACCTCGGCTACGCCAGCGCGATCGGCTGGACGCTCGCGCTGATCCTCATTGCCTTCGCCATCGTTCAACGCGCCATCGCCAAGAGGACCGAATAAGTCATGTCAGAGCGCCAGCGCGACAAGCGCTTCAACTTCGTCGCCCACTTCCTGCTCATCCCCGTCGCGGTGTTGACGCTGGTACCTTTCTTTTACCTCGTCGCGTCGTCGCTCAAGGAAAAGGACGTGTTCTTTACCGGTCAGTTCCTGCCACGGGTGGGGCTGTTCGCGGTCGAGACGACCACTGGCGAGATCAGCCTGTCGGATCCGACACACCTCGATGGTGTGGAGTCCGCCGATTTCCCGATCGAAGTCACTCGCGGTGACGGCACGGTGCTGGACGTACTCATCCGGTACAACCCATCGGAAGCCGAGCCCGCCAACGCGGCGGACTTCGACGAGGTGATCAGCGTTCCACCTCTCGCGACGTTCGATGATCCGGAGTTGGAGAGCATTCCCGGCCTCAACCAAGCGATCGGCTCGGCCCGACTGCCGGGCGCGCCGAACACGACCTACGAAATCACCGACGGCAACCCGGGCGGCATCTTTGGCGTCGCGTGGGGACTCTTGTCCCTCGGCAATTTCGGTCGGCTTTTCGGCGGTGACATCAACTTCGGCCGGGCCGTGCTTAACAGCTTTTTCCTCGCGTCGGTCACCTCCGTCTTCTCGACGCTTGGCGCGGCGATGGGCGGCTATGCATTGGCCAAACACCACTTCCGCGGCAAGGCGTTCTTCCTCGCATTGGTTCTTGCGGCCCTGGTCATTCCCGGCGCGCTGTTGCTGGCACCGGCGTACCAACTGCTCTATTGGCTCGGACTGCTCGACAGCTACGCGGGGCTGATCATCCCCGCCGCCGCGCCCGCCTTTGGCGTCTTTCTCTTCCGTCAGGCCATGATCAACGGCGTGCCCAACGAGATGCTCGAGTCATCACGCATCGACGGCTGCGGCGAGATTCGCATGTTCTTCGAGATGGTGCTGCCGCTGGTGCGTCCGATGGTCGGTGCCTACCTGCTGATCACGTTCCTGGGTACTTGGAACAACTTCATCGGCCCGCAGATCGTGTTGCAATCGCCCGAGAAGTTCCCGCTCTCGGTCGCGATCAACCAGCTTCGTGGCATCTACGGCATCGACTACGGCCTGATCATGGCCGGCACCCTCGTCGCCATCCTTCCCGTGCTCGTGCTGTTCCTGATGCTCCAGAAGGAGTTCATCGCGGGCCTCACCGCCGGTGCGGTGAAGGGCTAGAGGCCGGCCAGTTCCTGAAGGTCCTTGTCGTTTCCGGCGAGCAGCAGGGTGTCGCTGTCTTCGAGGACGGCCTGCGGATCGGGGGCGCTGTAGGTGTCGGTCAGCACGTCGTGGAGGGCGACCACGAGGACGCCGTACTCGCGGCGGATGTCGAGCTGCGCGAGCGACTTGCCGCACCATTGGTCGGGGACGGCCATCTCCTGCAGGCTGAAGTTGGGCGCAATGTTGACGTAGTTGAGCACGGCCTTACCGGTGATCCGCTGGGCGAGCGCCTCGGCACTGTCTTTCTCGGGGAAGACCGTCTCGGTGACACCGATCTTCTGCATGACCCTCGCGTGGTCGCGGCTGATGACCTTGACGAAGATCTCCTCGACGCCGAGATCCTTGAGCGCGAGGGTGGCGAGGATCGAGGCGGCGATGTCATCGCCGGTGCTGATGACGCCTGCATCCGCCTCGGCGACGCCGACACGCTTGAGCGTCTCGACATCGCGCCCGTCGCCGACGGCGGCACGGGTGACGGTGTTGCCTACGCGGTCGATCGTGTCCTCGTCGGTGTCGACGACGATGACTTCGTGGCCCTGTTCGAAGAGCGCGACGGAGGCTGCCGAGCCGAAGTTGCCGAGTCCGATGATGACGAATCGTTTCATGTCTGAGTCCTAGCCGAGGATGACTTCCCCGTTGGCGTAGCGGAACCTGTCACGCCGGCGTCCGTTGCGATGGGCGAAGATACTGATGAGCGTGATCGGCCCGACCCGACCTGCGAACATCGCGACGATGATCACCAGCTTGCCCGTGGTCGACAGATCGCCGGTCACGCCCATGCCGAGCCCGACGTTGCCCAGCGCGCTCACGACTTCGAAGAGGTAAGCGAGGAACGTGTGCCCCGGCACCGAGAAATCCTCGGTCCGCGTGAGCACGAGCAGGCACACGATCGTGACGGTGCCGAACGCCATGACAAGACCGGTCGCACGCTGGATGGTTTCGTCGGGGATGGTGCGGTTGAAGACGGTCACATGCTGCCGCCCGCGCAGCCGACTCCACGCGAGCAAGCCGATGACCGCGAAGGTGGTGATCTTGATCCCGCCCGCGGTGCCGCCGGGTCCGCCGCCGATGAACATCAGGATGACGGTGAAGAAGTTGGTCCCGTAGCTCGCCTGGGCGTGGTCGATGCTGTTGAAGCCGACGCTGCGTGCCGAGACCGACATGAACCCCGCGTTGGCGAGGTGGTCCGCCAGCGACATCCCGCTGAGCACGCCGTCCCATTCGAAGATCAGGAACACGCCCATGCCAAGCAGGAACAGGGCGATCGTCGCGGTCACCACGACCTTGGTGTGTAGCGCGAGTCGATGGCGTTTCCAGAAGACCCGCCGACGGATGTCCTCGATGGTCAGAAAGCCCAGTCCACCCACCAGCACCGGCAACCCTGCAACGATCAGCGTCATCGGCGAGTCGTTCCAGCCCATGAGCGAGTCGGAGTTGATCGAGAAGCCGGCCTGGCAGAAGCCGCTGACCGCGTGGAAGATCGATGACCAAAGCGCCTCGCCCACGCCGAGATCCTCACGCCACAGCAAGAACAATCCGACGGCGGTGATGAACTCGAAGCTGAACGCGTAGAGGAAAATGCCGAAGACCAGCTGCCTCGGCGTGACGTTGGGCAGGTCGACCAGCTCCGACCCGGCCGAGTCGCGTGCGTCGAGTGTCAGCCGTCTGCCCAGCGCGAGGATGATCAGACTCGCGAACGCGATGATCCCCAGCCCGCCGATCTGGATCAGCGTCAGCATCACGACCTGCCCGAAGAACGTGAACTGCGTCTCCAGGTCCGACACACTCAGCCCGGTGACGCAGACCGCGCTGGTCGACATGAACAGCGAGTCGACGAAGCCGAGATCCTCGCCCGTGTACAGCCCCGGCAGCCCCCACAGCGCGAGCGTGCCGAGCACGACGAGAAGGAAGAAGCTGCCGGTGAAAAGCTGCGCCGCCGATCGATCGCGGACCCACTCGTTGATCCCGCTCCGAATATCACGCCATGTCAGCGGCGCGCCGTCGGGGTCGCGCCCGAAGCGAAGCCATCCGCGTTTGGGTTGAGAATCGTCCGGAGCGGTCGCCACCTGTGGCGGCAGTGTAGCCGAGACGGGCGTCAGTTGTTGCCGGTGAACCGACTGATCGCGTCCATGACGATCGAGACATCCTGCCCGCGGACTTCCAACGGCTGGATCAGGTCGAGCACGAGCCCATCGTCGGTCTCGACGTAGCGGAACCGCCAGGTGGTTTTCTCCGGCCGGTCGTGCGTGGCGGCCTGCACGCTGAGCACGACGGTGTCGACGTCGATGACGCCATCAAGCTCGCCGACCTGGCGCGAGCGGATGAACACGGACTTCAGGTCGATGGTCTCGATCGTCGCCTCGGCGCCGGCGAGGAACTGATCGCGATTGGCGTATCGGCCGGGTAGGCGGGTGTTGCCGTCCATCGCATCGCCGAACGCCTCCCAGTCACGGTCGGCCGCGGCGTTGATGATCGTGCTTGTCCGCCGCAGCGCCTCCTCACGGTTGGTCTCGGTTACGAGGTCGACCCCAAACCAGAGCAGCCCGACCGCCGCCACGCTCAGGCCGATCGCCGGCACCTTCGCCACGCTCCGCAGCACGAGGGCCACCAGCAACCCGGCGAAGACCAGCAACGCGGGAATCCAAAACGGCGGGCTCATGATCAAGTCTTGCATGGCGTGCTCCAATCTTTGCAGCCTTCGGGGCGAGGTGTCCGATAACTCCACGAGGAATCCCGTCGGCCATGCTCACCCTCACGCGCGGCTCATCTCGACGATGCACTTTCGCGCCCTGCGAAAGCGATCTGCTGCGCAAAAACCTCGCCGCGCTCTGGTCACGCGACCCCAAGACCGCCGAGCCGATCGACGCCGTCGCCGACGAACCGTACCCGATCGAAGCGACGCCCGACGGCGGCTTCACGGTCGAAGTCGACAGCCAGCCGCTCCACTCTCGTCGGCGTCCGCTCGCCGAAGCGAAGCGCCTCGCCGAGGAGTTCGACCCTGAGCAGGCGTTGTGCGGTTGCATCTACGGCGGCGGGCTCATGCACCACGTCGTCGCCGCGATCGAACGGCTCGCCGATGATGCGAAGCTGCTCGTCGTCGAGCCCGACCCCAGGCTCATCGCCACCGCGTTCACGCTGCACGACTTCGCCGAAGAACTCGGCAGCGGCAAGCTCTCGATCCGCTTTGGCAACGACGAGGACGACCTGCTCTCGGCACTGCGCCCCTGGAGCACCGCGCCCGGCATCGGCTCGGCGACCATCTCCCACGCACCGAGTCTCCGCCGACACCCCGACATCTTCCTCCACGTCGCCCGCTGGACCGAGAAGCACCTCACCCACGTCAAGACCCAGGTGATGACGGCCAAGACGCTCAGCCGTGTCACGGCGCGCAACACGGTCGGGCACCTCAAGAACTACATCACCGGCCCGGGCATGGAGCCGCTCGCCGGCCTCCACAAGGGCCAGCCCGCGATCCTCATCTCCGCCGGCCCGTCGCTGCGGAAGAACAAGCACCTGCTCAAGGACGCGCAGGGCAAGGCCGTCCTCATCGCCGTGCAGACCGCGCTCAAGCCGATGATCGAGATGGGCGTCACGCCAGACTACGTCACCTCGCTCGACTACCACGAAGCGTGCAAGCAGTTCTTCGAGGAGTTGCCGCCGACGCTCTCGACGCACCTCGTCGCCGAGCCGAAAATCTCGCCGCGCATCCCGCAACTGCACCCGGGCAGCATCTCCCTCAACGGTAACACCTGGGCCGAGCAGGTGCTCACAGGCAGCGGCTTGCGCGAGCGCTCCGCCGTGCCGCAGCGTTCGACCGTTGCGCACCTCGCCTTCCATCTCGCGGTTCACCTTGGCTGCGACCCGATCATCATGGTCGGACAAGACCTGGGCTTTTCCGACGGGATCTATTACCTGCCGGGCACGGCACACGAGTCCGTGTGGAACTCCGAACTCGGCCGGTTTGCGTCGGTCGAGATGCGTCAGTGGGAGCGCATCGTCCGTGACCGCGCGATCCTGCGCAAGACCGTCGACGTTCACGGCCGACCGATCTACACCGAGCCGCGGATGATCACGTATCTGCAACAGTTCGAGGCCGACTTCGCCGAGTGCCGCGCGACGATCGTCGACGCAACCGAAGGCGGCGTCGCCAAGCGGTTCACGACGCCGATGCCTCTCGCGGAAGCACTGACGAAGTACTGCACCAAGCCGCTACCGAAGGCCGACCCCAACCTTTCACCACGCACCGACGCGATTCCCCACGCCCGCCGGGCCATCCGTGATCGCGTCACCGAATGCGGCAACATCGCCGACTGCTGCGAACGCATTCTCGCCAAGCTACGCCTCATGATCGCAAGCACGGATGATCAACGTCGAATGAACCGGCTCATCGCCGAGATCGACCCGATCCGCGCAGAGCTATCCAGAAACGGCGTCGCCTACGAACTGATCACGACGATGATCCAGAAAGACGAATGCACCCGTGTGCTCGAAGATTGGCGAATCAACGCGGTCAAACTCGACCCGGTCGAGCGGCAACGTCGCCAGGTCGAGCGTGATCTGAGCCACGTCGAAAACATCCGTGGCGCCGCGTTGGAACTGGGCGAGCTCCTCGACGGCGTGGCCGACGAACTGGGCGGTGAAGCACGGGAGGCCGCGTGAGTTCGGACGTCCTGACCCGCACCCGCGTCGTGCTGTCGATGCTTCACCAGCGGCCCGGCGAATCGTCGGCGGAGATGGTCGCACGGGAGAAGCCGGTCCTGGCGTGGACGGTCGATCGGCTCGTCGAAGCCGGGTTCACCGACCTTATTGTGATCTGTTGGGACGACCAACTATCGGCCGTCCGGAAACTTGGGCTCGCTGTCCACAACGTCGGTGTGCGACGTCCGATGCCTCGGCTCGACGCGCTGACCGTGGCGACCCGCTGGCATGACGGCTGGCGGGGCGGCTTGCTCAACAGCAGTTGTTTCGACGCAGGCTGGCACGGCGCGGCGGTCGCGGAGGCCTTCGGCGATGACCAGCCCATCGGCCTGCTCGTTGATCCCGCGGCCGCCGTTCTCGACCCGGCCCTGCTGCGCCGGGTCGCCGAAAAAGCCGAGCAAAACCAATGGTCGTTCACACCGGCGCTACCCGGGCTGAGCGGGTTCGCGTTCGATCGTGACTTCCTTCGCGAACGCCTGGCCGGTGACGAACATCCCGGGCGGTATTTGACCTACACGCCCGACCGGCCGATGGTCGATCCGCTGTTCAAGACGGCCGGCGTACAGGTCGACGCTGCGTTACACCAAGCGTTCGACCGGTTGCTGATCGATTCCCCGCGGCAGGTTCGGCGCTTCGAAGAGCTGACCCACGTCCCGGCCGACGCCCACGACGCGGTGGATGCGTTCGCCGAGGTCGACGCGGACGCGCTGATGCCACGCGACGTGACACTGGAGATCAACACCCAGCGCCCCACACGGCCGGTGTGGTGGGCGGGCAACACGTTCGAGATCGATCGCCCGGACATGAACACCCGCGAGGCCGACCGCATCTTCCGCCAACTCGGCGAGGTCGGCGACGTCCGCGTCACCCTCGGCGGTGTCGGTGATCCGCTGCTCAGCCCGTACCTACCGGCGATTTTGTCCGCCGCCCGCATGCACGGCATCGCGCTCAACGTCGAGACCGACCTGTTGCCCCCGGACGAAATTGTTCTTGATCTACTGGCCGAGGTCGACGTCGTGACGGTCAACCTCCCGGCGATGCGACACGAAACCTACGCCGCGATCATGGGCGTGCCCCGAATGGCCGAGGCGTTGCAAAATCTCGGCCGACTCGTACTAGCCCGCAGCGAGGCCAAGCGCGGCACTCCCTTGGTCGTTCCCAAGCTCGTCAAGCTCCGCGAGAACATGGACGAGATGGAGGCGTGGTACGACCAATGGCTCGGCACGCTTGGCAGCGCCGTCATCGACGGCCCGAGTTCGGCGGCGGGGCAGCTGGTCAATCTCAGCGTCACCGAGATGAAGCCGCCCAAGCGTGTTCCATGCCGTCGGCTCGGCGGGCGCATGACGATCCTCAGCGACGGTCAGGTCGTGCGCTGCGAGGAAGACATTCGCGCACTGCATCCGATCGGCTCGACGCACAACCAAACGATCGCGGACCTCTGGTCGGCCCAGCAACATGTCCACGAACTCCACCTCGACGGCGAGTGGGAGACGCTCAACCTTTGCAACACCTGCTCGGAGTGGCACCGATGGTAAATACAGATTTCAACGTGCTCGGCGTCGTGATGGCCCGCGGCGGGAGTGTCGGGCTGGCGGGCAAGCATCTGCGCGAGCTGCACGGCCGGACGGTCATCGACTACACGCTCGACCATGCCACGGCGGCCGAGTCGGTCACGCGCGTCGTGGTCAGTAGCGATTGCCCAAACATCCTCGACCTCGCACGTCGGCGGATGTTTGAGACGATCCACCGACCCGAATCCCTGGCGACGAGCGCGGCGTCGGTGCAGGACGTGTTGCTTCACGCGCTCGACAGTGTCGAGAGCAGGAGCAGCTTCCGGGCTCACGCGGTGGCGATTCTTTACGGCAACGTGCCGGTCCGGCCGGACGGCTGCATCGACGCGGCCGTCGAGAAACTACGCGACAGTGGCTCCGATTCGGTGCGGACATGGTGCCCGGTCGGTAAATGGCACCCGTACTGGATGGCGACGCTCGACGGCGATCGAGTGGTTCCCAACTTCACCGGCAGCATTCACCGCCGCCAGGATCTGCCGCCGATGCGACTGCACGACGGGGGATGCGTCGTCATCAAGCGTGAGGCGTTGCTGGCGGGCCGGGGCACAAGTGATCCGCATGCGATGTTCGGTACCGACCGACGCGGCATCGAAACCGGCGAGGGTGACGTTGTCGAAGTCGACAGCGAGCGCGACCTGTGGATCGCCGAGGCCGCCCTCCGTGGCAAGGTCCGGCCGAACATGCGAAGGGCGGCGTGATGCGAATCGGTGAGCGTGAGATCGGCCCCGGTCGTCCTACGTTGGTCATTGCCGAGATCGGCGTGAACCACGACGGCGACGTGACACGGGCGCTGCGGTTGGTCGAAGCGGCGGCGAATGCCGGGGCGGACGCGGTCAAGTTCCAACTGTTCCGCGCCGATCGGCTCGCCGGCGATGCGCCACTCGCGGCGTACCAAACCGGCACCGGCGGACAGCGTGAACTGCTCCGCTCGCTCGAACTGAGTACCGCCGAGGTCGAGTCGGTCGTCGCCGCCAACCGCGACGCCGGCCGTCTGCCGATCGCGACGCCGTTCTCGCCCGAGGACGTGGACGATGTGCGTCGGCTTGGCCTGCCGGCGGTCAAGATTGCTTCGCCCGACTGCGTGAACACGTTGTTGCTTCGGGCGTGTGCCGAGCTCTCCGTGCCGATGCTCGTGAGTACCGGTGCGGCGACGATGGGTGAGGTCGATCGCCTCGTGCGCGACATTGGCGATGTCGATCTCGCGCTGTTGCACTGTGTCAGCAGCTACCCGACGCCTGATGACGCTGCCCAACTTGGCTGGATACGCCAACTCGAAACGCGATGCCCGATCGTCGGCTATTCCGATCACACGCAGAACGCCGTCACGGGCGCGCTCGCCGTCGCTGCCGGGGCCCGAGTGATCGAGAAACACCTGACCTACGACCGCGCCGCCGCCGGACCGGACCATGCGGCGAGCTTCGCGCCGGCGCAGTTTGCCAACTACGTCCAAGGTATCCGCGAGGCCGAGCAGGTGATGGGTGGCGGTGACAAGTCCGTACAACCGTGCGAACAAGACGTACGTCGTGTGAGTCGGCAGAGCTTGGCCTTGCGGCACGGCATCGCGGCGGGGCGGGTCATCGGCGCGGCGGACCTGACCACGCGTCGGCCCGGTGATGGGCTGGCACCTTCGGTGTGGGTGGACGTGGTCGGCCGGCGTGCCACGCGCGACTTGCCAGCGGGCACGCTGTTGTCCTGGGACCTTCTCGCGAAGGCGGCATGACGTGGCCCGTAACGTCTGCTTCGTCACCGGCACACGGGCCGAGTACGGGCTGATGCGTACCACGCTCGCCGCGATCGAGGAACACCCGGACCTGACCCTGCAGGTGCTCGCAACAGGGATGCACCTCGATCATTCACGCGGGCATTCGTTGGACCTGATCTCACAAGTGGACCACGTCACGCCATGGCCGACCGATGGTGTGACCGCTCGCAACACGGGTACCGCGCTGGCCGACATGGCCGATGCGTTCGGGCGGATGGCGACGGAGATCGTGTTGGTGGTGGGCGACCGGGTGGAAGCGTTCGCCGGGGCGAGCGCGGCCGCGATCGGCGGGCGGATCGTCGCCCATGTCCACGGCGGCGACCGCGCGCTGGGCCAACTCGACGATGCACTACGCCACGCGATCACCAAGCTCGCGCATGTTCACTTCGCGGCAACGCCCATAAGTGGCGAACGCATTGCGAAGCTCGGCGAAGACGCCGATCGGATTCACGTCGTGGGAGCGCCGGGGATCGACGGCATTGTCGCAGCCGCGATCGACCCGGGCGTCGATGGCCCGTTCGGCTTGCTCGTGTACCACCCCGGTAGTGCCGACGATGTCAACGAGGCGGGCGTGATGCGGCAACTGATTGATGATGCCCTCGCTACGATACCGACGGTCGTCGCGGTGTATCCGAACAACGATCCGGGGGCCGGGGGCATCGCGGAGGTGCTGGACGCGGAGCGGCAGCCGGGACTCGTCAAGTTCCGCGATCTCCCGCGCGAGCGATATCTTGGCCTGCTGCGCGATACGCGCTGGCTGCTGGGCAACTCCTCGAGCGGGATCATCGAAGCGGCCAGCTTCGGAACGCCGGTCATCGACGTGGGCCCGCGCCAGGCCGGCCGGGAGTGCGGCGGCAACGTGAAACGTGTCACGGTGGCGGAAGTTCCCCAGACTCTGGCCAACACCCGACCGTGGACCGGCACGAACCCGTACGGCGGCGACGGCACCGGGCAACGCATCGCCGAACGGCTCACCCAGCTTCCGGCGGATCCCGCGTGGCGGCGGAAGCTCATCACCTATTGATCCCGCGACAATCGTTATCAACCGCAGGATCAGGTGATCCAAACTCAAGTCAGTTTCGTACAAACCGATGTAACGGTCAGCGGGTCGCTGGCGTCGTGTGGATTCCGGAGCAATGCCGGGCCTGCGACAGTGGCCTTCGTCCGTTGACGGTGTCTTCCGAGGGAAGAAAATGCCATCGTCGCACGTTTTGGGGTGTCACCACCTGTTGGGACATCGCTAATGGTCCAGTAGGCGACCCGACCGGAAGAGGTCAAAACACCCGGGCGGCCGAGCCCAGGGGTTGCTCGAACGGGTAGGGCAGCGGAAAGGAACTTGCCGTCATGGCCACCATCACCGCACAACCCACGCACGTCGACGTAGCCGCGCCGAGCGGCGAGGCGGACATCATCCGGGCCGCGATTGCCGATCTCACCGCCGTCGCGACCCTGCCCCAGGTCACCAGCAAGATCATCAGCCTCGTCGAGAATCCGCGTAGCAGTGCGCAGCAACTCGAAAAGCTCGTGCAGAACGACCCGGCACTCGTGTCGCGTTTGCTCAAGGTCGTGAACTCCAGCTTCTACGGACTGCCCGGCGAGATCGCCTCGATCGACCGGGCCATCGTGCTACTCGGTCTGCAGGCGGTGAAGAACATTGCCGTCGCGGCATCGCTCGGCCAGATGTTCCGTGGCAAGGACCTCGGCGCGGGCAAAAGCGCTTCGGACCTGTGGCGTCACTGCATCGCCGTCGCTGTCGGTTCGCGGAAGCTCGCCGAGGCGACCGGGATGTGCAAGCCGGACGAAGCATTCCTCTGCGGCATGGTCCACGACATCGGCCTGCTCGTCGCGGCCCAGACATGGCCGGAGAAGTTCCGGAAAGTCATCGAAGAGGTCGACGCGACCGGCGAGTCTTTCCTCGAAGTCGAACGCCGCATGACCGGTACCGACCATGCGAACCTCGGCGCGGCATTGTGTGCCAAGTGGAAGTTCCCCGCCGCGTGTCGCGACGTGTGCCGCTTCCACCACAAGCCCGAGCTCAACGAAGACCATCGCGGGCTCAGTGCCGTGGTCTTTGCGGCCGACACGCTCGCATGCGAAGTCGGCGGCGGTTTCGACCTGACCGGCCGACGCCAGCACCTCAAGCCGCAGGACGCCAAGGCCGTGTACCTCAGTGCCGAGTCGACCGACGCGCTGCGTGCGGAGTTGCCCGATCTGATCGAGGAAGCCTCGCAGATCTTGTAGCGCCGCCCCTCCGCGCGTTACCTTACCGAGCATGCTCCACATTCCCTTTCTGGCGTTCGCGCTGATGTTCGCGCCACCCGTTGATGGCGGAACCCGCCTGGCCGATCTTTCGGCGGACGAGTTGATCCCGGTTCTCGGGGCGGACGCAAGCGCCGAGGTAGAGGGCGATGTCCTGCGTATCACCGTGCCGACCGTGGGCCAGAATGCCTGGGACACGCAAGTGACCAGCCCGCCGATCGACGGCACCGTGGCGAAGGACGAGTACGTGTACTTCACGTTCCGTGCCCGCGCGGTATCGGCGCAGAACGAACAGCAAGAGGGACTGCTCAGCAGCGCACGGTTCCAGGACCGTGAGCCGAACTGGGAGTCGGCGGGCGACACGTCCGCGCGGCTGACGTCGGCTTGGCGGACATTTCACGTCGTCGGCGTTGCGTTGCGGCCGTACGAGCCGGGGACGGCGGAGTTGACGTTTCACCTCGCGGCACAGGCCCAGGTGATCGAACTCGCGGACGTCGAAGTGTGGAAGTACCCGGCCGGGTTTGACGTATCGCAGTTACCGGTCAACGAAGTCGACTACCCCGGTCGTGAAGCGGATGCGGCATGGCGCGCGGTCGCCGCCGCGTCGATCGAGGCGCATCGCAAGGCGGACATGCGGGTCACCGTCACGCAAGACGGTGTGCCGGTCGAAGATGCACAGGTCACCGTCGCGATGACCAAGCACGCGTTCCATTTCGGTAGCTTCCTCGGTGGGCAGTTCCTGCTGGACACGCCGGACCGTGAGAGGATGCGGGCTTCGTTCGAGGAGAACTTTAACTACGCGACCACGCCGGTGTACTGGGCCGACTGGGGCTGGGAGTTACCCGAGAGTCAAAGAAACTACAAGGCCCAGATCGAATGGCTCGGCGAACGTGGCATTCCGTACCGCGCTCACAACATCATCTGGTCTTCGTCGACATACTTGCCGAGAGATGTCTTCGCGATCACCGACCCGAACGAGTTGCGAGCGCTCAGCGAAGCGCAAGTCCGTGAGGTCGTCGGCTTCGCCGCACCGCACGGCGTGACCGACTACGACGTCATCAACGAGCCGCGTGTCAATCAGGTAATCGAGGAACGGTGCGGCCCGGACATCGTCGGCGATTGGTACCGCATCGCCGAGGAACTCGATCCCGAGGCACGCATGTTCGTCAACGATTACGGGATCGTGAACAACGGCGGAATCCAGCAAGCGAACATCGACTTCTACACGCAGTGGATCACGACCGCGCTCGAGAAAGGCTGGCCCGTCGAAGGCATCGGCATTCAGGGCCACTTCGGCGAAGGCTTGACCGACCCGGCCCGCGTTCGGGAAATCCTTGACGAGTTCGCCGAGTTCGACCTGCCGATTCACATCACCGAGTTCGACATTGAGACGTACAACGAGAAGGCCCAAGCGGATTACACCCGCGATTTCCTGACCGTCTGCTTCAGTCATCCGTCGGTCGACGCGTTCATCCTCTGGGGCTGGTGGGCCGGTGATCACTGGAAGCCGGCGGGGGCGATGCTGCGTGAGGATTGGACGCCCAAACCGAACTACCACGTCTGGCGCGACCTCGTCTACAACCAGTGGTGGACCGACGAAACGACCTCGACCAACGCCGACGGCGTCGCGGAAATCCGCGGGTTCAAAGGAACCTATCTCGTAACGGTCACCGTCGACGGCAAGTCGATCGAGAAGGAAGTGGACATGGTCGATGACGTGAACGTTGTGATCGATCTACTTGCTACGGAGTAACCGACCGGACGTGGCCCGATGCTTTCCGCTCGTCGGGTACGACCAACGGCAAGGTCACCAGGAACGTCGCGCCCTTGCCGGGCGTACTCTCAATCGCGATTCGCCCGCCGAGCAGATCGGTCAACTCCCGGCTGATCGCGAGCCCGAGGCCGGTTCCGCCGTGCGTGCGGGTAACGCCCTGATCGAGCTGACGGAACTTCTCGAAAATCTCGTCGTGCCTGTCGGCCGGAATGCCAGGCCCCTGGTCGGCGACACTGATGCGGACCTCGCCCGAACCGGTCCGCTCGGCTTGCAGGTCGATCCGTCCGCCGTTAGGCGAAAACTTGATCGCGTTACTCAGCAGGTTGTAGAGCACCTGCTGCAGCTTCCCCGGATCCGTCTCGATCACAGGCACGTCGGCATCGACCGTGCGGACGAGGTCGATTTTCTTGCCGAGCCAGAGCGGACGCAACGCCTGTTCGATGTTCTCCAACAGCGTGGTGACACTGACTTTGTCGCGTCGAACTTCCATCCGGCCAGCTTCGATCTTCGCCAGGTCGAGCAGGTCGTTGATCAGATCGAGCAGGCCGCGCCCGCTGGTGGCGATGTTCCGGAGGTAGCGTGCTGCTTTTTCGTCATCGCCGAACGTGTCGCGCAGCAGATCGGTGAACCCGAGGATGCTGTTGAGCGGCGTGCGAAGCTCGTGGCTGACGTTCGCGAGGAACTCACTCTTGAGCCGGTTCGACTCGTAGAGGGCGACGTTCGACTCGGCGAGTTGGCCGAGTTTGCCGTCGAGCGTCTGGTTCATCCGTTGAAGCTCGGTCTGCTGCTCGGCGATGTTGAGCAGCATGGCGTTGAAGGTTTCGCTGAGCGTTTGGAACTCGTCGCCCGAGCCGATGTCGGAGCGGACGTTGAGGTCGCCGCGGCTGACCTGTTCGGCGGCGGTTTGCAAGACGCGCACCGGTCGCAGGATGAGCCGGCTGAGGATGAACCAAAGCACCAGCACCGCCAAAGACCCCGCAAGCACCAGCCCCGTGACCAGCAGCGCCCGGTTGAGCATCTGCTGACGCCGGCTGATCTGGCTCGGCAGGTCGACCGTCACCACCGCAAACGATCCGCCGAGGTCGGTCCCTGGTGCGAGCCCGTGGCATCCGCGACAGTCTTGATTGAGCAGCACCTTCGCACCGTAACGAAACCGCCGTTCGCCATCGTCGGTGTAGTAGGGGCTGTAGACCGGCAGGGCGGTCGGGTCGTTCGTGAACTGCGTGAGCGCTTCCTCTTCAAATGCGTCAAGCTCGGGCGTGACCGGTGCGACGAACTCGACCCAAATGGGCGCGTCCCCCTCGCGGTAGGTCGGGGTCTGGGGCGATTTGATGTGGATGCCCAAGGCCAGTTCAGCGGCGGTCGCGGCGGCCTTTTGGTCGATGTCGCGGCTGAGTTGTTCCATCCGCGCCCACGGCACGAACAGCGCCGCCGTGATGATCGCCGCGACGGCGAGGCCGAATAGGAGCTGGCATTTCGTCGCCAGTGAGAGCCGGGGGAACTGAACGACCGACCCGAGCAGGGACATGATCCGTGAACGCCCGCCGTCCGAGGTCCCGTTGAGGTCGTTTTCGGTCTCACGCCGCTTGAAACGCAGCCGCGGCAGTTTGACGGCCATTGATTGAGTGTACCGTGATCCCCCGGAATACCCGCATCGAACCTGACGGAATGTCGGGGCCGACATTTTGTACATTGGCGACACCGACGACGCTCGGATACACCGAAACCAGTCCATGAGCAGCTCCTCCAACCGCGCAAACCCCGACACATCGTCTGGCGATCAGCCCACCGACGACCAACCGCGTCACGTCCGCATCCTCGTGGTCGAAGATCGCCCGACCGAGCGGAAAGCCCTGGTGAAGATCCTCCAAGCCGAGGGCCACGACGTCAGCGGCTGCGAAAACACCGACAAAGCACTGGGCTACCTCGACGAAAACATCGACATCGTGATGACCGATCTCTATCTCGGCGACGAGAAGAACACCGGCATCCGCCTGATGGAGCTTTGGCGAAAGAAGCGAACCGCCACGCAGTTCATTCTCTTCACCGGTCAGAGCAGGATCGACACCGCGGTCGAAGCGATGCGCAAGGGCGCGTTCGACTACATCACCAAGCCGCTCAACACCGATGAGCTGATGATCTCGCTGAATCGGGCGATCAAGGCGATCGACCAGGACCGCGAGATCGACACGCTTCGTCGTCGGCTCGACCAGCGTTTCGGCCTGGAGCAGATCGTCGGGCAGTCCAAACAGATGCGCGAAGTCTTCGACCGCATCCAGCGCGCCGCACCGACCGACAGCACGGTTCTGGTCCTCGGCGAGAGCGGCACGGGCAAGGAACTCGTCGCACAAGCGTTGCACCAAAACAGCCCGCGAAAGACCAAGCCGTTCGTCGCGATCAACATCGCCGCGGTTCCGGGCACGCTGGTCGAGTCGGAGCTTTTCGGCCATGTCCGGGGAGCGTTCACCGGTGCGATGGAAGAGCGCGAGGGACGATTCGAGCAGGCCGACGGCGGCACGCTATTCATCGACGAGGTCGGCGACTTCGAGATCGGCCTGCAGGCCAAGCTGTTGCGCGTGCTCGAGACGCTCACCGTCACGCCAGTCGGCGGGAGCAAGGACCGCAAGGTAAACGTCCGCGTCATCGCCGCGACGAGCCGTGACCTGCGCAAGATGGTGGCCGATGGCGATTTCCGGGAGGATCTGTTCTACCGCCTGAACGTCATCCCGATCACGCTGCCACCGCTACGTGATCGCCCCGACGACATTCCGCTGCTTATCGAACACTTCCTCAGCGAGATCAGCGCACGGAAGAACGTCGAGTCGAAGAAAGTCGGCCCGGAAGTCATGCACGCCATGCAGAGGGCGGCCTGGCCCGGCAACGTCCGGGAGCTACGCAACGTGCTCGAGACGATGATGGTGCTCGCCGAGGGCGACACGCTCCAGCCGGCGGACTTGCCCGAGCAGTTCCGGGGCGAAGCCGACCGGACGACGGACTTCACGATCCCACGCGGCATGACGATGGACGATCTCGAACGGCTGGCGATCGAGTCCGCCCTCTCGGCTTCGGACGGCAATCGAACCCACGCCGCCGAGCAGCTCGGCATCTCCGTCCGCACGCTCCAACGCAAGCTTCGGCAGTACGACTTTGCCGAGCGGAACGGCTAAATGGACTACGCCGGTCACTCTGACGCGGTGGCGGCCGTGGACGACACAATGACATGGCTGGAGACGGCTTCGGGAGTTCGATGCTCGTCTACATCGTCTAAAGCACGATTTGGCGACGATCGGTCGGCTGGCACGCGGTGTGCCATGCGATGTCCGTCCCCGACGGATTCGCCGCGGGGCAACACGGGAGGCCCCATGTCCATCAGTTCAGACCGTTTCGCCGCCGAAGAAGTATTCCAGACCTTTGACCCGCATCGCATCACATCTGCCCGTGTATCGGTGTTTCACGAGCAATGTGCCGACTGCGGCTGGGAACCGGAGAAGGGTAAGACCGTGAAGCGTTGCACCAAATGCGGCAGCGTTCACTTTGAAACCTTCACGCTCCCCGGCAGTATCTTGGCCAACGCCGATCGCACTTAACCGAGCACCGCGTCGCGGATGACATCCGCCACGTCGGTCATGGGTGCAACGTCACCGTTACCGGCACCGATGAGCAAAGGTCCCTCGTCCGGTGAACTCGGCACCAGCCCATGACTCCCGCGAACGCATGATGCGTCTATCGGGGTCACGTCCAACATCGCCCGCAAGCCCGCCTTCCTCGCAGCGAGCTTCCGGGCGATTCGCAATTTCGGAAATCGGATATCGGGATCGAGAAACAGCTCGGCCGGGTCATAACCGGGCTTGCGATGAATGTCGACGGTCCGGGCAAAGTCTGGGGCTTTCGCGTCATCGAACCAGTAGTAGTAAGTGAACCACGCACCGCGCTCGGCCAGCACGATGATGTCGCCGGCCCGCTCGTGATCGAGTCCCAACTCACGGCGGGCCGAGCCGAAGATCACGTCGGCGATTCCCTCGGTCGCGGCGAGCACTTCGGCCACGTCGGGGATCACCGCTTCCTCAGCGTACACATGCGCTACTTGGTGATCCGACACCGCAAACGCTCGGCTCGCCCCCGCATCCAACAGTTCACGCCCGAGTTCATAGCGAATCGACAGCCAACCATTGCGGCGCAGGACACGGTTCAGATGCACCGGCGTGTCAACCGGCTCGATGCCGTACTCGCTCACGACACGGACCGCCGCATCGTCGAACACGCCGAGCAGCTTGCCGACCTCCGCATCGACGCGCTCGACTTCCGCCGGGATGCTTGCGTGATCGGGCCCAACCTTCTGCAAGGCATAGTCGAGGTGCGGCAGATACACGAGCGTCAAGTCACACCCGAAGCGACGTTCGACTTCGATCGCGGCGTCGGCGATCCAGCGGGTCGATTCGATGTTGGCCATCGGCCCCCAGAACTTGAACAGCGGAAACTGCCCGAGCCGACGCTGTAACAGGTCACGCAGCTCGACCGGATTGGTCCAGATGTCGGGTAGCTTTCGGCCGTCGGCGGGATACATCGGGCGAGGCGTGACCGTGACGTCGGCCCCGCAGTACATGGCATACCACCAAAACAGGTTCGCACAAGTGACGCCCGCGAGCCGATCCCACACGCGTGGCCGTTGCACCAGGCCGTCGCTCTGTTTCCAGAACTTCACCTCGGCATAAGACCGGTCGTACCAGCCGTTGCCGACGATGCCGTGCTCGGATGCGGCGGTGCCGGTCAGCATGGCCATCTGGCTCGTGCATGTCACGGCCGGCACCGGCGGCATGAGCGGTCGAACGCCCGTCTCGTCCGCGAGCCGACGCAGGTTCGGCGCGTGCTTCAGCAACTTCGGCGTCAGACCCACCACGTTGAGCACAAGGGTTTTGCGTGCGGTGTTGCCGGGCATTCCCGCATCGTAGAGTGTCCGCGTGTCGCGGAAGATCGATGTCATCGCTACGCCCGATCAACTCACGCCGCGGCTACTCATCGGCCGCACGGTGGTGATCTTCGACGTCCTGCGTGCCACGACCTCGATCGCAACCGCGCTGGCCAACGGTTCCGACCACGTCGAGGTACACGGCTCGCTCGATGACGCACGCGCTTCGACCATCGGCGATGGAACCGCCGTGCTCGCCGGGGAGCGTGAGTGTTTGCCGCCGCCCGGGTTTGACCTTGGCAACTCGCCGGCGGGTTTCACGGCGGAGCGGGTCGCGGGCAAGCGCGTGGTGTTGACCACGTCCAACGGCACCCGCGCCATCCTCGCCGCCGGCAGCGCGGCGCACCGGTTCACCGCCGCCATGGTCAACGCCCGCGCGACCGCCGAGGCCGTGCTCAAGCTCGACACGCCGATCACGCTGCTCTGTGCCGGCACGGACGGCGAGGACGCGCTCGAGGACTGGCTCGGCGCGGGCGCGCTGCTGCGACATTTACGCAACGAGGTCGAACCCGAGAGCGACCGGGTGCTGTCCGCCGCGCTGCTGTTCGAGAGTTGTGTGGACCGGTTGCCGGCGTTGATGAGCGCAACGCGGGGCGGGCGAAACGTCATTCTCGCCGGTCTCGCCGACGACATCGCGGCGGCATGCCAACTCGACATCATCAGCGGCGTCAACCGCGTCGAGGCCGACGGCGACCGCACCATAATCCGGCAATCCGATTGACGCGTCCTCGCGCCGGGCTACCCTGAAACATGCGTTTAAATCACCGCATGGCGGGCATGCTGGTCGCAGTCCTCTCGATCGCCGGATTCCTCGCCGACGCATCGGCGCAAGGCAGACCGATGGCGGTGGAGGTTGCCACGGTCGAGCGTGGGTCGGTGGAGGTGTCGCGTCCGCTGGTCGCATCGCTCGAGCCTGTGACCAACAGCCGCGTCGCCGCCGAAGAAGCGGGCCTCGTGCGCGAGCGTTTTTTCGAGGAAGGCCAGACCATCGCCGCCGGCGACATGCTCGTGCGGCTCGACGACGAACTGCTCACGCTTCGCGCCAACGCGCTCGAAGCGAAGCTGCAAAGCGAGCAGGCCGAGCTCGAACGCGCCAAGTTGGAGTCGGACAACGCCGACCGCGAACTACGTCGCCAGCAATCGCTCTTCGAACGCAACGTTTCCCCCGAGAAGGAACTGCAGGACGCACAAACCGCCGCCGATCGGGCCAAGGCGCTCATCGGTGTCCGCGAGGCGGTCGTCGCTGAGGCCAGAGCCGAGGTCGCCGAAGTTAAGGCACTTCTGCGTAAGGCCCGGATCGCCAGCCCGATCGCCGGCATCGTCGCCCAGCGACACGTCGAGGTCGGTCAGTGGATCGGGCAGGGCGATCCGATCGCCGACGTGGTGTCGCTCGAACAGATGTATGTGACGGTCGACGTGCCCGAGGTGCTTTTGGCACAGGTCCGGCCCGGAACGCCGTTGCGGGTCGTACTCGACGCGTATCCGGGCAAGTCGTTCGACGTGGAGGTGGCGTTCACCTTGCCGATGGCGGACATGTCCACGCGTAGCTTCAAGGCCAAAGCGCTGATCCAGAACGAGAGCGGGGGACTGCGTCCGGGCTTCCTCGGCCGGGCGACGATCGTGACCCGAAGTGACGACTTGCTGACCGTCCCGAAAGATGCCTTGGTTTACAGCGGCGAGTCGGTGCATGTCGTCACCGCCAACGAAGGCACGGCCGCGATCGTCCCGGTGACCGTCGTTGCGGGCATCGGCGCAAAAGTCGCCGTTGAGGGCGGTCTTGCCGAAGGCGACATGGTCGTCATCCGCGGTAATGAATCACTCGCACCGGGAATGCAGTTGCAAGTGCCCGGCCCTCCCGGCGGCGGACCGCCGCGATAGTTTTTGGCCTTCCGTAGTTTCGCCGTTTCGCCGACCGTCCGGAGTGTTGCATGGACCTGATCGAAACCAGTGTGCGTCGGCCCGTCAGCGTTGCGGTGGTCGTTCTGCTGATCATCCTCGCGGGCATTGCGGCCTTGCGCAGCGTGCCGATCCAACTCACGCCCAACGTCGACCAGCCCGTGGTCACCGTAACCACCGCATGGTTCGGTGAAAGTCCACAGGAGATCGTCCGCGAAATCGTCGAGGAGCAGGAGGAACGGCTCAAGAACGTCAGCGGCCTGCGCGAGATGACCTCGGAAAGCACCGAGGGTCAAGCGTCCATCCGACTCGAGTTCTTCACCGGCGTTGACAAAGACGTCGCACTCAACGAAGTCCGCGACAAGCTACGCCAGGTCCCGGAGTACCCCGACGAAGTCGATGAGCCTGTCGTCACCGACGGCGACCCGCAGAACCGCAGCTACATCGCGTGGGTCTTGCTCAAACAGACGCAGCCTTTCGGCTCCACCGGTCCGACCGCAAGCGGTTGGGACGGGTCCAGCGTGACGGAGTTGCAGGACTTCGCGGACGACTTCATCAAGCCCGCGCTCGAACGCGCCGAAGGCATCTCCGAGATCAACGTCCTCGGCGGACGCGAGCGTGAGATGCAGGTCCGGCTCGATCTGGAGAAGCTCGCGGCCCGTGGCATCACGATCAACCAGTTCATCACCGCCCTCGTCGATGCCAACCGCGACGTGACGGCCGGCACGATTGCCGAGGGCAAGCGCGACACCTCCGTTCGCGTCGTCGGCCAGTTCGAAACGCCCGAGGACATCGAGACGACCGTCGTCGCCTATGACCCGCTGACCGGCGCGCCGGTGTACGTCGCAGACGTCGCGGACGCGGTGCTCGATTTCAAGAAGGTCACCTCCTGGGTCCGCAGTCAGGGCGAAGGCGTGCTGGCGATCAACGCCCAACGCGAGACCGGCAGCAACGTGCTGGAGGTCATGGAGAATTTCAAGTCGGCCCTCGCCGACGTGAACGAGGAAGTGCTCGCCCCGACCAACTGGGGCCTCGAACTCGAGCAGGTCTACGACGTCACCGTCTACATCGACGACGCGGTCGCGCAGGCACAGACGAACCTGATCATCGGCGCGATCCTGGCGGGTACGGTGTTGCTTGTGACGTTGCGGTCGGTCGGCGCGACGCTGACGATCATCGCCGCGGTGCCGGTCAGCACGATCGGCACGTTCCTCGGCATGGCGCTGCTCGGCCGTAATCTCAACGTCATCTCCATGGCGGGGCTGACCTTCGCGGTCGGCATGGGCATCGACAACGCGATCGTCGTGCTCGAAAATATCTTCAGGCATCGCGAGATGGGTAAGGATCGCTTCATCGCCGCGATCGACGGGGCCAAAGAAGTCTGGGGGGCGATTCTCGCGTCAACGCTTACCAACGTCGCGGTGTTCCTGCCGATCATTTTCATTCAGGAAGAAGCCGGCCAGCTCTTCCGCGACATCTCCGTCGCGCTCACGATCAGCTTCTTCTTGTATTTGTTCGTCGCGCCGACCGTCATCCCGATGCTCACGACGATCCTGCTCCGCCGGGTACCAACGGCACTCAAGGGCAAGAGCGACAAACCGCAGACAGGTCTGGCGAAGCTCTTTAGCCCGATCGGTCGCTTGCAGGGGAACATCGCCAACGGATTCGGCGCGATCATCCGCTTCCTCACGCGGGGCATCCTGGTCAGGCTCGCGCTCGTGGCGGTGTTCGTCGTTTCGGCCTTCGGTAGTGCCTGGGCGCTGATGCCGCCAACGGATTACCTGCCTGCGGGCAACCAGAACCTCGTGTTCGGCATCGTGCTCCCGCCGCCGGGCTACAGCGTCGAGGAGTTCGACGCCATCGGCACGCGGGTCGAGGACCGTCTGCGCCCCTGGTGGGAAGCGAGCGAGGGCGACGAACAACACGCGCGGCTTCAGGAAGAATGGCGCTACGCGACCAACGAGTTCCGCCTGCCCGGGATGAGGCAAGGGCTCGAAGGCATGGTCGAGAGCATGCGACAACAGGGTCTGCCCGAGGACAAGATCGACGAAGCGACCTCGCAAATCGCCGCGCAGATCCAAGCCTACGAAAACGTCGACGCGCCGCCGGCGATCGATCACTTCTTTTTCGTACAGGCCGGCGCGATCGCGTTCATGGGGGCCACCTCCGAGGACGCACGCAACGTTCCGGCGCTCGGCCTGCTCATGGATGAGGCGGCCGAGGGCATTCCGGGCACGTTCGCTTTCAACAATCAGGCGTCGATCTTCGAAGGTGGTAACACCGGCGAGGGCTTGATCCTTCGGCTCGTGGGCAATGACAACGACACGGTCCGCGACGCGGCGGGCGTGATGATGTTCCAGTTGTTCGCCCGCTTCAACACGTTTCCCCAGCCGAGCCCGCCGAACTTCAACATCGGCCGCCAGGAGGTTCGCGTCGATCCGAACAACGTCCGCGCCGCCGGTGCTCGCGTGTCGAACGCGGACATCCGCACCATCGCCGAGGTGGCGGTCGACGGTTCGATCATCGGCGACTATCGCGAAAGCGGGCGGAGCATCGACCTCACCGTGGTCAACGACAAGGGCCGGGACGGCCGCGCTCGGGAGGAACTTCCGCTGGTTCCGCTCGCGGCCGGCGACCAGCGCGTCATCCCGCTACGTTCGGTCGCCGATTTCACCACGCTCTCGGTGCCGCAGCAGATCAACCGGGCCGAGGAGCAGCCCAGCGTCCAGTTCACGATCCAACTCCCGCCCAGCATCCCGATCGCCGAAGCAACCGCGACCGCCAACACGCTCGTCGAGGAGATGCGTGCCAACGGGCAACTGCCCCCGGATGTGGCGGTCACGTTCTCCGGCTCGGCCGACAAACTGCAGAGCTTCCTCGCGCAGTTCAAGCCGATCTTCATCATCGTCGCGCTCATCACCTACCTCCTGCTCGCGGCGCTGTTCGAGAACTGGCTGCACCCGCTAACGATCATCATGACGGTGCCGCTGGCGATGAGCGGCGGCTTCGTCGGCCTCGCGCTGGTTCACTGGGCCGATCCGAACATCAAGCTCGACGTACTCACGATGCTCGGCTTCGTTATCCTCATCGGTACCGTCATCAACAACCCGATTCTCATCGTGTACCGCGCGTTGCAGCTGATGAAAGACGGCAAAGCGTCCGACATCGCGATCGCCGAGTCGACAGTCAGTCGCGTCCGACCGATCTTCATGTCGGTAACCACAACGGTCGCCGGGCTCGCGCCGCTGGTGCTCTTCACCGGTGCGGGGTCCGAGTTGTATCGCGGCCTCGGTGCGGTCGTCGTCGGTGGTTTGATCATGTCGACCCTGTTCACGCTCATCCTCACGCCGACGCTGATGAGTCTATTGCTCGATTTCATCGGACTGTTCAAGAAGAAAAGCAGCAATGAACCGTCGCCCCCCGAAGCGAAACTCGCACCGGTGAAGGTCGTGAAGGAAGACGCCGAGCCGGAGTTGGTGCTGACATAGTCGCTGGCCCCACGCGCGATTGAAACTTCACGATGTCGCGGCGGCGTACGATCACGCATGCCGCGGCCGGTCGTAGTTACGGGGATCGGTTGTGTCTCGCCCAACGGAGTTGGCTGCGATGGCTTTGCCGATGCGATGATCAACGGGCGGAGCGGTCTCTCGCATCTGCCGGACGACATTCGACAAGCGTGCAAGTCCACGGTGGCGGGGCGGTTGGTCGGGTTCGAGCCGACCGAGCACATGGATGTGCAGGACGTCCGACGCACGCCACGGACGGTGCATCTTGCGACCGCCGCCGCGCGCGAAGCACTCGCGGAGGCGAACGTCGATCCGGTCCGCACGGGCGTTCTGCTCGGCACCGGTGGGGGCGGTGTGACGTTTCTCGAAACGCAGTACCAAGCCCTCTTCTCGGGCGGCAAGACATCGCCGTTCGCGATCACCGTCGGCACGCACGGCAACCTCGCGTCGGAGTTGTCGATTACGTTTGGCCTGCGTGGCCCGAGCCATTGCATTTCGACCGGCTGCGCCAGCGGGCTTGATGCGGTCGGGCACGGGCTGGACCTGATCCGCATCGGCCGGTGTGATGCGGTGCTTTGCGGCGGCGCCGACGCGCCGATCTCCAATGCCACGCTCCGCGCGTTCGAGGCGATGAAAGTCATCAGCACGCGTCCTTTCGATAATCCGGCCGACGCGTGCCGACCCTTCGCCGCTGACCGTGACGGGTTCGTACTCGGCGAGGGGGCGTGGATGTTCCTGCTCGAAGCCGCCGACACCACGACACGCCCGCCGCTCGCGGAGATTGCCGGCTACGGCAGCACCTGCGACGCATACCACCGCGTGCAGGTCGCCCCCGATGTCGCCGAATGCGTCCGGGCCGTTCGGCTCGCGCTCGATGATGCCGGCGCGCCTGCTGATGCGGTCGACTACGTCAACCTTCACGGCACTGGCACACGGATGAACGACACCCTGGAAACAGGGGCGATGCACCAACTCTTCGGCGAGCGGGCGGCGGACATTCCGATGAGCGCGACCAAGAGCATGATCGGCCACCCGCAAGGCGCAAGCGCGACCGCCGGCCTTGCCGCAACCCTCCTTTGTGCCCAACGCGGGTTCGTCCATCCGACGATCAACACGCAGCCCACCGATCCGGCGTGCGATCTCGACTATGTCCCCGAAGCACGGCGAGCCGACGTTCGCCTGGCCGTGGTCAACTGCCTGGCGTTTGGAAGCAAGAACAGCGCGTTGGTGGTGCGACTCACCGGTTGAGCGTTTGGATCCCGTCGGTGCCGGCCACGATCGCATGGTCGGCCATGCCGAGAAACAGCCCGTGCTCAACGACGCCGGCCCGCTGCTGCAATGCGTCCGCGACGGCTTCAGCATCGGTCATGCCTTCTTGGAAATGCACGTCGTAAATCAGGTTGCCGTTGTCGGTGATGAACGGATCGTCCGTGCCCCCACGCAGCCGAGGCTCGCCGAACGTCTCGAGGAAACGGCGTGTCGCGTCATGGCCGAACGGCGTCACCTCGACCGGCAACGGAGCTTTGGTCGCGAGCCGGTCGACGCACTTGGTATCGTCGGCGATGATGACCAGGACGTCGCTATTCTGGGCGACGAGTTTCTCACGGAGCAGTGCACCGCCAAGTCCCTTGATCAATCGTAGCTTGCCATCGATCTCGTCAGCACCGTCGACCGTGACCGCACATCGCGCCGACTCCGTGAAATCGGTCAGCGGGATGTCGGCTTCACGGGCAAGCTCGGCCGACGCTCGGCTCGTTGGGATGCCGATGATGTCCGTGAGCCTGCCCTCGGCGATCGCCTTTCCGAGCGAGGCGATGAACAGCGCCGCGGTCGATCCGCTACCCAGACCGAGCGTCATGCCGGACTCGACCTTGGCCAACGCCGCATCGGCGGCGCGTTGCTTCATTTGGGCGATCCGGTCGGCTGAGTCGTTCATGCGCCATGACCGTAGGTGCGAGCTGGGAGGAACGCCAACCATCGGCGGGGCGAGTCCGATAACCACTCGAACTGACGCGATCTCTCGGCACACGTTGCCGATCGGCATGGCTCATGGCATGATCTGATCAGGGCCGCCGGTGCGACGTGGCCGCGACCGACCATGCTCCTGCAGACCAACAGCTACATCGTTCCCAAGGAAAAGCGCAGCGAGCACGCCCGGCTGATGCGGCGGTTTCGCGAAGTGATGGAGCGATTGGGCTGCACGCGGTTCGAGGTTTTCGAGCAGACGGGCCCGAACTGGACCCGTGGAGACGCCTCGGGGCGATTCATCCAGATGATCGCGTTCCGCAGCCGTGAGCACCAACGCGAGGTCCAATCCGCCGAGCAGAGCGATCCCGCAGCCCAACAGCTGGTGCAAAACTTCTGCGAACTGGTCAACTACGAATACCAGCAACAGCAGGGACTGTTTGCGAGCGGCTTCTACTGCAGCACGCTGGATGGCGGTTTGGCCGATGCCGAGCCGCGTAACATCGGGCAGGCCGACGAGCCGATGTCGATCGATCAGATCGAAGCGAGCCCGGACGACGACCTGGCCGATACGCATTAGGCGCGATCGCCGTAGCTCCGATCGCGCTCCTCGGAAGGATCCGACATGAAGACGACCATTCGTGCCATCTTTCTCTTGATCGCCGTCGCCGGCTGGGCGTTGGCCGCGTTGAGCGTGCATGTGATCCGCACACCGGAGAAAGTCGTGATCGTCCCGAAGAACCGCGTGAACATCACCGACACCTACGTCGATGTTCGCGAGTGGACGATCGCCGAGGTCGAAGCCCACCCGGTCGTCACCCGGCGTCTCCTTCAAACCGACAAGGCCAATCACCTGGCCCACGTCGCCGGCGCGGACGTGCTGGCGGAAGCGCTGGAAGAATGAAGTACCCGCAGCAGGGCTCGAACCTGCGACCTCAGCTTTAGGAAAGCCGTGCTCTATCCAACTGAGCTATGCGGGCGACGTGTTAGGGATCGTAGCGTTTGATCAGGGCCTGGGTACCAGAGTCATCGTCGACATGTTCGTACTGCTGTCGGGCGATAGCGAGGCCGGGCAGGTCCATGCCGAGACGTTGGGCGGCCTCGGCGGCGAGACGCATGTCCTTGCGGAAGTGCTTCACGAAGAAACCCGGCTCGAAGTCACCGGCGAGCATGCGTGGGCCGAGGTTGTCGAGCGTCCAACTCTGCGCCGCACCGTCGCCGATGGATCGCAGGACCGTGTCCGGATCAAGCCCGGGCTGCCTGGCAAACGCGAGCGCTTCCGCAACACCCAGCATCGTGCCGGCAATGACGATCTGGTTGACCAGCTTGCAAAGCTGACCGGCCCCCGGGCCGCCTTGGTGCACGACATTTTTGCCCATGCATTTGAGCAGCGGCAGGGCGGCGGTGAACGCCTCATCCGTACCGCCGCACATGATCGAGAGCGTGCCGGCTTGTGCCCCGACATCACCGCCGCTGACCGGGCAATCGAGCGCTTGCGGATGCCCGTCGGCAATTCGTCGAGCCAGGTCGGGGGCGCTCGTGGTCAGGTCGATGAGCACGGCATATGGCCGACACTTGGCGAGAATGCCGGCAGCGCCGAAGTAGGTTTGTTCGACATCGTCGGGGTAGCCGACGATGGTGCAGACCGCGTCGGCATCAACCGCGACATCGCCGACATTCTCACACCAGGTCGCGCCGCGCTCGAGCAGGGGCTCGGCCTTCGACGCAGTGCGGGTGTGGACTCGGAGCCGATACCCGGCGTCGATAAGGTGCCCGGCCATCGGACCGCCCATGACGCCGAGGCCGACGAAACCGACCGTTGCAGGCGGATGGATCGGCTTCACGCCGCACCCCCGAGATCGGCCATCACGGCCTGGGCGGCGCGTCGACCGCTGGCGAGTGCGCCGTTTAGGCTCGCGGTGTCGTGGGAATCGCCGCAAACGTACACGTCGTCACGCCGCACCGGCTTTGCGACGGGCGTCATCCGATCGTCCGGCTGCGCCGGCAGTGCCTTGTGAACATGGACCGCGCGGAGCAGTCGCCATTGGTCCGTCGCGACGCCGAACCATTGTCGGAGCTGGGCTCGGACGCTCGCCTCGTCTTCGTGAATGCCGACGGTCGATGCACAGACCAACGCCCGACCGTCGGGGGCATAGCTGGGCTGCACATCACTGGGCACGCAGAGGTTGTTGACCGGACCATCGTCATCGCCATCGAGCGCGATGAGCTTTTCGCCACGCATCGGCGATGCCTCGGCCGCGAAGTACCACGCGCTGGTCGCGTGCCAGCGTGACACGTCGTCCGTCGGCATCGCCAACACGACCGCGTCGGCGTTGACGTCGGATGCATCGACGTGAGAACCGGTACGAATGTCGGTCCGCTTGAGATTCGCCGCCAGTTGACGCGGGATCGCTTCGATGCCCTCGGCCGGCAGTGCGGCCACGCCGTCGGCGAACATGCGAAACGTGAACGCGAACTTCTTCGCGCTCGTCGTCAGTTCATTTTCAAGAAAGATCCCGCCGTAGAACGGCCGGAAGAACCCCTCGATGATGTTTTCCGACATGCCGAACTTGCCGAGGAAGTCGACGGTGCTGCCGGTCGGGTCGGTGAGTAGTGCGTCGAGGTCGCGGGTCTTGCACCACTTCCAAAGTTCGAGCAGGGCGATCTTGTCCCGGAACGATGCAACAGGGCTAACCGCCGTCGAGAAGATCTTCGACGGCGCCCGCAACGGATCGGCCACGGTGGTCCACATCTTTCCGCGCCGGATCTTCGCGCCGGGCAGGAAGTCGCGCAGGCCGAGCCGGGCGTAGTCGAGGAGGTACCGCGCTTCGGGGTACGCCGTGAGGTGGACCTGGAAGCCGCGGTCGAGTTTGAACCCGTCGACGATGTCGGTCCGAACGCGGCCACCAACGCGGTCGTCGGCCTCATGGAGCAGGACATCGAACCCGCCTCGTTCGAGGTAAGTCGCGCAGGCCAGCCCTGCCACGCCGCCGCCGATGATCGCTACGCGTTTGGATGCCACGCCCAACCGTAGGCGTCTAGCAGAATGCGACGCCGATGTCGTAGCGGCCATCATCGGTGTTGCGACGACAGTGCATGATCCGCACTTCCGTCGGCCTTTCGCCGTCGATCCGCAGGACATGGAAAGTTCCCGGCGGCAGCGGCATATCGGTGATCAGCAGCATGCCGGTCGCCGAGCGGTTGATCCCCTCGGCGGCAACGGGTGTCTCACGCGAGGTCGCGGTCGGGCTGCCGAGCGTTGCGTCGATCTCGACCTCGAACCGCTCGGCACGCCGGCGTTCGATCACCCCGCTATCGGCCTGTTCGGACGTTGGCATTGGGCGATGGTCGAGCATGTGGTAGGTATCGGCCAACCAGCGCACTAGCTTCAGCGTTGGACAGGGTCACTGGCGTTGGTGGCGGAGACGTGCGACACTGTCCGAATGGCCGGTTTGCTCAAAGAAATCTACGTTTGCGCGATCGCCGAGGCCCAGCCCCTGTCGCAACCGCATTCGGTCGTGACCATGTCCGGACTCGGTGCCGACCGCTATGCCATCGGGTCCGGCACGTTCAGCGGGAGCAACCTGAAGGACGGCCGGGCCGTGTCGCTCATCTCCGCCGAAGCGATCGAAGGCATCCCCGAGTTCGCCAATGGTGAACATCGCCGCAACCTCGTCGTGCGTGGCGTGGATCTAGACGCACTGCGTGGCCAGTCGTTTCGCATCGGCGATGTCGTCTTCCGGGGCGTACGCGGTTGCCCACCGTGCGGCCATCTGTCGAAGCTCGCCGGCGTTGATGCGAAAGAACTGCTGTACAAAAAGGGCGGCCTCCGCGCGGACGTGGTCGAACCCGGTTGACTTTACTGCGGCACCTTTCGGCCGACGCCTTCGAGCATGTCGATCCGTACCGTTTTGCTTGGGAGCAACTTGCCGGCGTTCATGCGTTCGTTCGGATCGAAGGCGGCTTTGACTTCGTTGAACTGGCGCAGCGTGTTGCCGTCGAACATGTACGGCATGAGGTGGAGTTTCTCGACGCCGACGCCATGCTCGCCGGTGAGCGTGCCGCCGATGTCGATGCAGAACTTCAACACTTCCTCGGCAGCTTCGAGCGTGTTGCGCATCGCGACCGGGTCATGATCGTCGTAGAGGAAGATCGGGTGGATGTTTCCATCGCCGGCATGGAAGACGTTGTTGATCGAAAGGCCGTAGCGCTGGCCGATGCGGTCAATTTCGCTGAGCACTTCGCCAAGGCGCGAGCGCGGGACGCAGGCGTCCTGGGTGCAGTAGCTGGGTGAGATTTTGCCGATCGCGCCGAACGCCGCTTTGCGTGCTTTCCACAGTTGTTGCCGGCGGGCCGGATCCCCGCTGGCGTCGATCGTCAGCGCGCCGTGCTTGTTCGCGATCGCACGCAGGTCGTCGACGTCAGCGTCTAGCAGGGCGGTGATGCCGTCGATTTCGATGAGCAGCAACGCCCGCGCGTCGGCGTCGATACCGAGCTTGAACGTGTCGTTCACCAGTTGCACCATCCGCCCGTCCATCATCTCCATCGCCGCCGGAAGAAACCCTTCGGCAATGACGTCGCTCACCGTGTCACATGCGGCCCGCTGGCTCGGGAAGGTCGCGACGACGGTGCGATAGCTCGACGCTTTCGGAACAAGCCGGACCCAGACCGACGTGATGATCCCGAGCGTCCCCTCCGATCCGCAGACGAGCCCGGCCATGTCCGGCCCGGCGACGCTGTGGCGGCCGTCGGTCGCTCCGACCGTGACGACCTCGCCCTCTGGCGTTACAAGCTCCATACCCAGCACATGGTTGGAGGAGACGAAGTCCTTGAGCGTGTGGATGCCGCCGGCATTCGTCGCGGCATTGCCGCCGATCGTACTGGCGCGCTGGCTGGACGGATCGGGGGCGAAGTGAAACCACATCCCGCCGGGCAGGGCGGCGACGGCATCCGAGAGCTGAACGTTCCTCACACCCGCCTCGACGTGGGCGACGCGGTTGGGCAGGTCGATCTCGAGCACCTTGCCCATGCGTGCGGTGGAGATGACGACCCCGCCGCCGAACGCGACGCAGCCGCCGGTCAAACCGGTGCCGCTGCCACGCGGGACGAGTTGGATATCAAGGTCCTTGAGCTTGCGAACGACGCCCACGACCTGCTCGGCCGATTCGGGAAACACCACGCAGCCGGCCTCGCCGCAGGCGATCGTGAAGCCGTCGGATTCGTAGACCTTTTTCGCCGCCGCATCGGACGCGACACGCTCGGAACCAAGCAACTTCGTCATTTCCCGTACAAGGTCCGCGCCCATGGTTCTAACCTCTACAATCCAGTACCGACGTTTGCATCTGGGCACATAGCCGACAGAATACCCGCCCGATACGCAGTTTACCCGCAACCTGTCACTTCAAACGAACCGTAAATCCGAAAGGGAACCACCATGTCAGACGAAAACACCCCCAACGGCGGCACCGGCGACGCAGCGGCAGCCGCGCCCGAAGGCGCTCAGGCCGGCGTTCAGGTCCTCTTCAACGAGTCCTCCATCAACACCACCTTCGCCAACGGCTATTTCATCAGCCAGAGCGCCGAGGAAGTGCTGATCCACCTGGGCTTCAACATGCCCAACCCCAACGCCCAGCAGCAGGGCCAGGCACAGATGCTCTTCAAGGTCACCGATCGCGTGGTCCTGAGCTACACCAACGCCAAGCGCTTGGCCATGTCGCTCACGCAGCTGATCAAGCGTCACGAGCAGCAGTTCGGCGAGATCGCCGTCATGCCGCAGCAGGCCCCGCGGGCCGATGCGTAATCGCAACTGACGCAACGAAAACGGGGGCATTCGGACCGCGTGTTCGGGTGCCCCCAATGCTTTTCACGGGCCGCAGCACGCATCAATCATGAGTGATGAAAGTAATGCGACCGTGAGTTGACCGACCGGACGGTTCCGGCGACCCTGCCCAAAAACCGCGTATGCATTATGCAGAGTAACGGACGAAAAGACCGAGACGCCGACTACGGCTTGGGTAATGTGGCAGACCGATTGATCGATGCCGCCAGACACGATCCGGGGTTACGGGCGGCGGTATGCGATGCCGCCCGGCAATTGCTGGACGCACTGGCGAGCCATCCGGCCGCTGTTGTGCCGGCCGATTTGTCCCACGAACCGCCGCAGCACGACGACAGTTTTCCCACGCCCACCTGGGACAGCATCGCCGAGCGGTGCCGACTCAAGGCCGAGGCGCTCGACTGGCAGCCCAAACGGCAAGCCCTCAGCGCGGCCGGACAACGCGAGACGGTCCAGCACGGCGATGCCGACCTGATCAGCCGGGCAAAGCAGTACGACGAGTGTTTCCTGTGGATGTGCAACGAGGAGTTTCACAAGCTCCGTGAGCAGGCAGAGTTCGAACGGGCGGCCCACTGCTACCGGGCGGTGGCTGAGGCCGTCGAAGTGCTCGCAGCGGCCGAGACGTCCGGCGACAGCGTCCGCGAGGCGTTCCTGCTCGTCGGCGAGGCCCAGTCGGCGCTGCGTGTCGCGATCGACCAGAGCGGCCTGCGTAACAGCGACCCTGACCAGCGCGAGATCTTCCGCTGGCTCCGACGCGAGACCAAGTCGCGTCAGATCTACGTTCCGCACATGCAGCTCAAATCGCCGGCGGACCCGGCGGACATCGAAGACGTGCGCGGCCGACTCGCCGACTTGCATACGCACCTCACCGAACACCGCACTGCCGACAAGCAACACGACGAGGCCGTCCGCAAGGTGCAGTACCACGCCCACAAGATCGAAGACGCCCCCGACCCTGCGTGCGAGTTTCTCCGCCCCGAGTGGGAGGGCCTTCTTTCGGCATTGGACGCGGCTCGGGACAAGGGCTTGTCCTCGGACGACCCGGCCTTGATCGAAGCGATCCGCCCCGTACTAGACCTCGCACCCATTGACGTGAACTTTCACGCCTACCCCGGTGCGCTCGACGTCTGGGCGAAGGCGGAGGAAAGCCGTACCCGTCCGGCCGAGGCGTCGGCATGAGCGATTCCGCCTCGACCGAGAAACCATACCCATACCCGACGCAGCCGACCGACCGGGTCCAACGCTGGCTCGACAAGAAGGGGCCGGCCGACTGGTACTACTTCCTGCCGATGGCGGTGTTCCTGCTGTTGCTGCTGCCGCTGGGCTGGGACGGCTGGGATTTTCCCGTCCGGCTCGCGCAGCTGCTCGGCGTCGGGGCGCTACTGATCTGGACCTGGCCTCGGCTCACGAAGATCGAGCGGACCAAATCGCACACGCTCATCGGTATCTTCATCGGACTCGTCGGGCTCGTGCAGTGGATCGGGATGGACAAGGCATTGCGGTCCGTGTCATGGCTGAGTTGGACCTACTACGGCTACGGGCCCGGCGATGAAGACGCGTTCATGCCCGACATCTGGACGGCCGCGACGCTGCCGGTCGTCATCATCGTCCGCATGGCGATCAGCTCGATCGTCGTGCCGGTGATGGAGGAGATCTTCTGGCGTGACTTCCTTTGGCGGACACTCGCCTCGCCCAACGACATGCACAAGCAGGGCGTGGGCGAGTACGACCACATCGCGTTCTTCGGCACCGCCGTCGCCTTCGCCACGGTGCACCCGCAATGGCTCGTCGCGATCGGTTACGGACTGCTGATGTCGTGGCTCATCTGGAAGACCAAGTCGCTCTGGTCGGTGATCGTCGCGCACGCCGTGACCAACTTCACGCTGTGGTTGTACGTGCTCATCGCGTGGTACGGCTTCGGCAAAGATGAATGGTACTTCTGGTAGGGCTGCTACGATCCCGTCATGGCAGATAGTGCCCCACGCCGGCTGTACATGGACAACGCCGCGACGAGCTTTCCCAAGCCGACGGCGGTCGCGGAGGCGATGAAGGATTACGCCGACCGGCTCGGTGCGAGTGCCGGGCGCGGTGCGTACGCCGAAGCAATCGAAACCGGCCAGATTATCGACCGCTGTCGGCGTGATATCACGACGCTCATCGGGGCCGATTCGCCGGTGCATGTCATCTTCACGCTCAACTGCTCCGACGCGTTGAACATGGCCATCAAGGGCATGCTCGACCCGCGACCGACGTCGACGCAGCACGTCGTCTGCACCGAGACTGACCACAACTCGATCCTGCGCCCGGTCGAAGCCCTCGCGTCGGACGGCGTCGTCGAACGGACCCACGTCACCGCGGGTGACGATGGCATCGTCGATCCCGACGACATCCGCAAAGCCATCCGGCACGACACGAAGCTGGTGTGCATCACGCACGTGAGCAACGTGACCGGCGCGGTTCAGCCGGTACGCGAGATCGGTCAGATCTGCCGCGAGGCGGCGGTGCCGTTCGTCGTCGACGCGGCACAGTCCATCGGCCACCTGCCCATCGACGTCGATGCGGACTGCATCGACCTGCTGTGCGCACCGGGCCACAAGGGCCTGCTCGGCCCGCTCGGCACCGGCTTCCTGCACATCCGCCCGGGACTCGAAAAGATGCTTCGCACGATCAAGGAGGGCGGTACCGGAAGTCGCTCCGAGGACGCGATGCAGCCGGAGGAACTGCCCGACAAGTACGAACCCGGCAGTCACAACGCCATTGGCATCGCCGGCCTCGGGGCGGGCGTGCGCTACATCCTTGAACGCGGCATCGATGAGATCGCCGCCCACGAAGCGTCGTTGGTCAAGACGTTCGTCGGCGCGCTCTGCAGCACCGAGGGCGTCGGCTACGCCGGACCCGAAGGCGTCGCCGACCGCATCGGCGTCTTCGCCGTCGACGTCGAGGGCTACAGCCCGCACGAACTCGCGGCGGTGCTCGAAAACGACTACGGCATTCTCACGCGTCCGGGTATCCACTGCGCCCCGTTCGTGCATCGCTCGCTCGGCACGGTCGAGCAGGGCGGTCTATGCCGATTGAGTTTCGGCCCTTTCCTCGGCAACCCCGACGTGAAGTTCGCCGCCGACGCGTTGGCCGAGCTCGCGCTCGAGAGCGTCACGGCTTAGCAGTAGAAGTTGACCTTCACCGGAAACGGAATCAGGTCGGGGCGGACCATGTGCAGCTTGCGCAGTTTGCGTGGCTCGTTGTCCACGACCGCATCGGGCTCGGCATTCGAATTCACCGTCGCCCCACGCACGCCGACCGATGCGACAATCAGCAGCAACGCGGCGAAAAGCGTTCGGGTTGTGCGGGCTCGGCGGGTCATACGACGGGCGATGCGATCGCCCCCCGCAGAGTGTCCCGAGATATCGGTCGTGACCAACGAAATCCGTCCGGCGCGACAGCGGCCCGGCGTGATTGCGCGTCACATGGGGCAAGCCATGCCGATCACCCGTGGTATGACGCCGAAGGCTGAGCAACGCGAAGCCTCGGGCATCGGTCACGGGGATACCCGAAGCTTCGCAGACTCAGCCTTCGGCATCAGCCCGTAACTGCCGCAACCGTCGGTTCAGCGTGTCCGCGATCACCTGAGCGTCTTTACGGCCCTTGAAGAACGTGTCCTTTATGTAGCCCGGCGCGTCGATCCACACGCCATGCTCGAAACGGTTCTTGCGAATCTCAAGGACTTGATCGATTGGAATCTCGAACGTCTCGGGCGGCTTGAGAATCATGCCTGATTCATCACGACCGCGTTGTACGATAAGCACACTGCGATCAATAGCGATCTGCGTATCGAACGGTCGGACGAACGGCTGACGTTTCCACAACGCAGACAAGACGTCTTTTACCAACCCGATTGAATCGCCGGTCCAAACAGATTTCGCGGCGATGAAAGCCAACCAAGAAACGCGAGTGGTGAAAACGAGCCGATCGTGTCGTTCAGTGATCGACAGACCCTGCGCGTTACTCAGCCCGGCATAGTCCAGTGCCTCACTCAACTCCGATGTCCTCGTTCCAGAGTTGCGGGTTGGCAGTGATGAAGTCGTGCATCATGGCGATGCAGGTGGGGTCGGCGAGGTCGGTGACGTCGACGCCGTGGCTGCGGAGGAAGTCGACGGAGTTGCCGCCGGGGCCGTCGCCGCCGGGGAAGTTTTTGCTTTCGCCGACGATGACCTTGGGGATGCCGAACTGCACGACCGCGCCGCTGCACAGGTAGCAGGGCATGAGCGTGGAGTAGAGGACGGTGTCGGCGTAAGTGCGTTGTCGGCCGGCTTGGGTGAGGGCGTCAATCTCGGCGTGGGCCATCGGATCACCGTGCTGAACGCGGCGATTGTGACCGCGCCCGACGATCTCCCCTGATGGACCATGGCCCCGCACCAGCACCGATCCGATCGGCAACCCGCCTTCCGCCAAGCCCTTCATCGCCTCGTCAATCGCCGCCTGCATGAACGGGTCGTCGGTCATTGAAACCAGCATACCGCCGACGTCGTATGATTCGACATGGCCGAACTGCCGCCCGAACCGTTGACGAAGCTTGATGTCGCCGATGACGCCGGCTCGCAGACGGCGGTGTTTGCCGGCGGGTGTTTCTGGTGTGTCGAAGGGGTCTTCGAGATCATCCCCGGCGTCACCGACGTTACCAGCGGTTACGCCGGCGGCGATGCGAGCACGGCCAACTACGAAGCGACCTGTCGCGGCGACACCGGTCACGCCGAGGTCATCCGCGTCACTTACGACCCGGCCGAGGTCAGCTTCGAAACACTCGTGCAAGTGTTCTTCGGCGTCGCGCACGACCCGACCCAACTAAACCGCCAAGGGGCTGACCGCGGTACGCAATACCGCTCGGCATTTTTCTACGCCAACGAACAGCAGCGCGAGGTCGTCAGCGCGTACGTCAAGCAACTGGACGACGCGGGCTACTTCGACCAGCCGATCGCGACGACAATCGAGCCGTTGACCGAGTTCTTCGAGGCGGAGCCGTACCACCAGGACTTTGCTCGCCGGAATCCGAGCCAGCCGTACGTGGCTTGCACGGCCTTGCCGAAGATCGACAAGATGCGGGCTCTGCTGGCGTCGGCCGGGTAGACTCGGCCCATGTCGAAGTCGTCCAACACGCGCAGCCTGATCAAACTGTTGATCGCGATTCTGCCGTTCGTGCTGAAGTTCTTCTCGTCGAAGAAGTCCGCGAAGACCGGCAGCACATCCACCGGCGGGTTCATCGGCGTCGAGCCGGACGTCGAACGCAAGCCGGCGAAGCCGTTCCCAGAGCCGAGCCGATCGGTCGATGGCAAGAGCGACACCGAGCGGCTGCTGGGCCGAGAGCCCGAGCAGTTCGAGGATCCGATCCCCGAACTCTTCGACGCCCGCCAGTCCGACACGATGGTCACCGTGGTAGGCCGGGTGGTGCATCTGCTTAAGGACGACAACGAGGGCAGCCGACACCAGCGCTGGCTCATGGACACCCCCGGCGGCATCACGCTCAAGATTTCCCACAACATCGACCTCGCCAAGCGCGTCCCCATCAGCGAAGGCGACCTCGTCCGCGTCCGCGGCGAGTACGAATGGAACGACATGGGCGGCGTCGTCCACTGGACCCACCACGACCCCAAGGGCTGGCACGAAGACGGCTGGGTCGAACACGAAGGCGTCTACTACGGCACGGCGTAAGTCCGAAAGCCCTTTTCCAGGCAGCGGTGGATTCAACATACCGGCACCTGTCCAACTGCGACGTATAGCTGCGGAACTCCTTATGGATTTCCAGTTGTGAAGGCTCCAGAAAATGTCATAATCGCACCGTTTGGTAAAGTCATCTTTTGCCTCGGAGTTCAGTATGAAACTCATGGGCACTCACTGCCGTTTTCGGGAGCTTTTGTCAGTCCGTCGCAGACGATCCTACGCCGACCCGGTTAAGAGGGTTGCGTGTGAGGTCTTGGAGGACAGGCGGCTACTAGCCGCAGTCGCGACAGGGCAGTTCGATGTTGATGCGGGTCCTCAGCGTTTCATCTTCGATGTCGCGGGTGTTCCGGCTTCGTCTGTGACGCTCGCCGATGCCGAGGTCTACGATTTAACCCGAAACACCGAAAGGGCTGACAACAGCCTTTCCTTCACCTACGACCCGGCGACGACAATCGCCGAGTTGACTTTCTCGATCCATCGACGGGGTCGACCTTGCCACCCAATGCCAACTACGAGGCATTGCTCAACTTCGAGAACATCCTCGACAGCAGCGGCGACCCCATCGGCACATCCGACACGCTCATCGAAACATTCTTCGTTCAAGGTGACCTTGACCGCGATCGAGATGTTGACCTGTTCGACGCCTTGGTCGTACAGCGAAACTTCGGATTGAGTGACCCCAGCGTCGTTTGGAGTGATGGCGATCTCGACGGTGCCAGGATGTCGATCTGTTTGATGCATTGATCCTGCAGCGAACCTTCAGCGTCACACTGGATCCGCCATCTGCCATCGAGGGTTTTCTAACGGCTTCCACGCAATCAGCCAGTGAGATCATTGTCACACGTAACGTCAAAGGTGGGGGTAGCGGATCTCAAACTCCTCCGGACGAGTGGAGAGTCTTCCGGTCATTCGACGGCATCGACTACGTGGCGCACGACAGCATCCCGGGAATCCAGAATAGTTACCAAGATACAGATTTGGTCGATGGTACCAACCATTGGTATCACTGGCGGCCATGGACGGTAGCAGCGGGGCTAGGCCACACCACCAACGGAACATCGTCAGTCACCGTTCTCCCTGCGCCAACAAATGTGATGTCGAATATCATCTCTCCGGGCAATGTCCAAGTGACATGGGCGAACAATGCTACGACCCAGACTGCTTTCCGAATCGAGCGGGCCATCGGTACGGGTGCGTTTGTTGAAGTTGCGAGCGCAGCAGGGGATGCCGAAGATGTGACCTTCACCGATACTGGCGTCAATGGCACGTACCAATACCGCGTGATCGCGGAAAACAGCGTCAATTTTTCCGCACCATCCGTCAGTGCATCTGCAACTTCATCAACGCTAACACTCAATGTTGGGACGGGCACCAACAATCAAGTGAACCTTGATTGGGACAATGTTGCTGGTGGGAGTATGCCACTATCGAGGTCGATTGGGATCAAGATGGCGTGGCAGAACAGGAAGCTGTCGTACAACTGACCGGACTGTCGGGTGCCTCGGATGCAGTGGCAGACGATCTACCAGGTGGGGCTAGTCTTTCACACAGAGTCACGGTGTTCGGCAGCACGGGCCTTGTTCTGGCACAGTCGCAATTGTAACTGGAACGCCTTCGAGCACGCCAACTGCGCCAAAAACACCGTCTCCGCCCCCAACGGGTGAGCAAGAAATCTTCCTTGCATGGAATGGTGCAACGATTAATGGAGTCGAACCACTCGGCAATGCCGTTTTAGAAGACATGCTCCCGAACATCGAAGACGCGCTTTTCAACCAAGGTGAGACCGTAACAATTTTGAAACCCACATTGCCGCCGCCAGATGTCCGAAATACGTTTTTCTTCGATGATGGACCATCTGGAACAATTGCTCTCTTGAAATTCTTAGATGAGCAGAGTGTTGACGCTAACATGAACGGTGAAATCGAGGTCGACGAGTTTGATGACTACAATATCAACATATTCGCATTTAGCTGAGGCGGCGTGGCGGCAGTCAACGAAACCCGAAAAATGGCAGGTTCTGAACTATACGGCGATGACCTTGAGGCCCAAATCCCTGTCAAGATGCTTGAAACGATCGATGTGGTGCACGGCCTTCCGGCGAGGATTGTAAAATGGATTTGGTTTAGCGGCGTCCTTGACAATGTCGATGCGCATAACAACTACTATCAGACAAAAGCTGGGAACGGCGAGGTTCGGATAAACGGTGCACAGAACTCTGTCGGAACTGGGTTCTCAAGTCTGTTGAAAGGGAGCGTGCTTCCGTCAACGATCGCGTCAAATAATGTTAATGTGACAACTGATCCGAACTACGCCAATCGAATGACCACGCAGATTTGGAACGGAAGCACGTTTTTGTTCGATGGCGGATCGGACGTCAATCATGACGTTGCGCCGCTCTTTGTGTGGCAAGACGTCAGATTGGACATAATTGTTTCTGGGCTTGGCAGTTAAGATTGCGCACGCCACGAAAAGAGGATCAAATGAAACTTTCGATCGCACTATTAACATTGATGGTTCTTTCAGGTTGTCGGGCGTGGGAGTATCGAGAGGTTAGCGTGAAATGTGTCGACTCTGCGTCGGAGGAACCAATCGTTCAAGGGTTGCTGCGTGTCAGTTATGTGTCTGAAGGGCTAACTGCATTTCGTGGTCCAGATGCGGTAGTGGTGCCTCTCGACGAAACCGGGATAGCCCGAGCGGACATTGCGGTCGAGCCACGAGGCTTTTTTACGGTGTTTGATCTTGAAGACAATCCACGGTACCTCCGTTCGCCTGTCGGTCGTGAAGACAGTGACGATGCAGAGATCGAGTTCAGGTTCAAAGAGAAGGGTTTCGCCGTCTTGGGGCCCCGAACGTCCTTCCCGTTTGGGATGCAGGTCGAGATAGATGGCTTTCGGCGGCTTAATTCACGCTCGCTCGTGATCGACGGAGAAGTGGCAGGGCCAAGTCCAGATAGTGGTGAACTAGAGCCAAGCAGAAGCGTCGATAGCTTACCTATCCTCAAGGTCCGTATCATTAGAGATGCCGAGACCGGCAAGGTCCTTTGGAAGACCGACAAACCGTTCGACCGTCTTTAGTGGCTGCTTCCAACATGCTACATCGGCTTACCGACGTAAAAGTCATACCCCGTGGCCTGCCCCTCAACGGTTCATCTAACATAACCGTCCTTATCGGACCATGCATGCTTTGCAGCAGCGATTACGGGCGTTTGCGTGGTGGTTACTCGTCGCGGATGGTTGGGACGAGGTAGCTGTCGTTGACGTGGGATGGGGCCAGGCTTTGGCCGATGAAGCCTGGGAGATCGAACGGCTCGCCGTGTTCGGCCGGTAGGCTTTCGATGCTGAGCGTCGAGTAGATGTTGTCGCCCCAGACGGCGGCGGCTTCTTCTTTGGCCGGCGCGTAGGCGAAGCCGACGTATGGGGTCGCGTGCCAGCGGACGCTGCCGTCGGCGTAGAGCACGTTTTGCCCGGCACGGTTGTGGTTCGGACTGTTGGCGGCGGCGAACTGCCCCGCGGTGGCGTCGGACGGCACGGGGAAGATGCCATCGACGCCGGTGCCGGGGTTCATGTCGGCCATGAGCGCGAAGCCGCCCGGAAGATTGTCTTGCTTCAGCCCGAACTGCTCGGCCATGCTGAACGGGTTGGCGTAGGAATAGCTCAGGTTGCCGGGCCCGCGAAAGTTGCCGCGCTCGGCCGGGCCGACACGGACGCCGTCCTTGTTGGTCAACGGGTCCGCGGTGTCCCACGTCGACGGGCATACGAACACGCCCGGGTCGGGCACCAAGGCACTGCGCATGAGCAACCAGAGCGACGCTGTCACGTCATTGGATTGGACATCTTCACCCGCGCCCTGGACGAACGGCTCGGCATCGTCGGTCCCGGTGAAAGCGGTGTACCCGGCCGAGTCCGGGGCGTAGGTCACGCGGGGGTAGTCGATGTTGGTGAGAATGTATCGATCCAAACCATCGCGGATTTGCCGAAGTTGGTCGACGCACTCGACCCGGCGTGCCCCCTCTCGAAACGCCGCCGCGTAGGGAACCACGATCGCCAACAGCACCACGACGATGCCGAGGATCAACAGCAGTTCGAGCAGGGTGAATCCGCGCTTTCTCATCGTGGTGCTCCGAGTTGAACGAGCTTGGATTCCCGCTCCTGCTTCTTGCGTAGCTGACCGCACGCGGCATCAATGTCACGCCCCCGCGACTTGCGAACATGGGCGTTGACCCCCCGCCGGCGGAGCTCGCTTTGGAACGCCATCACGTCGGGCGATCGCGGTCGGACGTAGTCGATGCCCTCGACCTCGTTGTACCGCAGGAGGTTGACGTTGCACCGCATCGCCCGACAGATCGCGGCCAGCTCGACCGCGTGCTCACGCCGGTCGTTGACGTCGCGCAGCAGGATGTACTCGAACGTGATTTCGCGTCGGGTCTTCTCGAAGTAGTAACGACAAGCGTCGAGGATATCGTCGAGCGTGAAGTGCTCGGCCCATGGGATGAGTTCTCGGCGCAGCGGCTCGTTGGGCGCGTGCAGTGAAAGGGCCAGGTTGATCGGTGCGTTTTCATCGGCGAGTTGCCGGATTCGCGGCGGCACGCCGACGGTGCTGACGGTGATTCGACGCGGCGACATGCCGAGGCAGTCCGGGTCAGTGAGCACGCGCAACGCCTGCGCGACTTCGCGGTAGTTGGCCAACGGCTCCCCCATGCCCATAAACACCAAGTTGGTCAGCTTCGTGCCTTCCTCGGCCAGCGCGGCGTTCACGCGGATCACCTGTTCGACAATCCGTGCCACGGTCAGGTCGCCAAGCTTGCCGTTTTGACCGCTGGCGCAGAACCGACAGCCAACCGGACAGCCGACCTGGCTCGAGATGCACGCGGTCCGGCGGGATTTCGCACCGCCATCGTCGGGGATCATCACGGTCTCGGCCGACTGCCCGTCGTCCCAGCCGAACAGAAACTTCCGCGTCCCGTCACTCGAACGCTGGTCGCTGAGCGTCCGCGTCGGCTCGAACAGGGGTGTCAACTCAGCCTGCAGCGACTTGGACAGGTTCGTCATCTGCCCAGGGGCCGTGCAAAATCGCTCGTACACCCATTGATTGAGCTGCTTGGCGCGAAACGCGGGAAGCCCCCAATCTGTCACGCGGGCACGACCTTCTGTCGCGGTCAGGCCCAGCCAATGCACGGACGGATCGGGATGGGTCGGACTTGGACTCTTCATTTCAAAAGTGAACGAACGTTCGATCGGTCGTATACGAGCGGCACGAAGTTTGTCAGGCTTAAAGTAGTAGGACGACATCCTACGGCAGGACCGACCCACGATGGCACAAACGACGATTAAAGCACCGTCCCCGATCAACTCTCAGCCGGACACCGATCCGGCCGTGAGTGACGAACGGTTGCTCGAACGCTTTCGGGACGGCGATCAAGGGGCGTTCACGCAGCTCATCGGGCGGTATGAGCGGGAGTTGTTCCATTTCCTGGTTCGGTTTTTGGGCAATCGTGCCGCTGCGGAAGACGTTTACCAGGAAGCGCTATTACAAGTGAGCCAGTCCGCCGGCTCGTTTGACGTTACACGCCGGTTTCGGCCATGGCTGTTCACGATCGCGGCGAACAAGGGCCGTGACATGCTCAGATCGCAGGCCCGCCGCCCCGCCGCGCCACTCTCGGCAAAGGTCGATGGCGGCGCTGACGGCACCGAGTTCGTCGACCTCATGGTGGCCGACGTGCCTGTTCCAGACGAGCCGTTGCAAAGACAGGAACTGGAGCAAGCCGTTCGTGCGGCGGTCATGGAGCTTCCCGAGCACCTCCGTGAGATCATTCTGCTGAGCTACTTCCATCAGTTCCCGTACAAGCAGATCAGCGAGATCCTGAACATTCCGCTCGGTACGGTCAAAAGCCGACTCCACGCCGCCGTCGCCCACTTCGCGGACAAGTGGAAACGGCACGGCGTCAGCTTTGACGGGCCCGCCGCCGCGTAACACCGCCTGTTCGCAGTTCATCGGCATTGCTTTACGATGCTCTTGGAATGACCACCAAGACCCGACCGACCGAGCTCAACATCCGAAGTATCCGACTCTCACCCGATGCGCCGTTCGGCAAGTTCGCGCGGGGCGTCGGGCACGTCGCCGACGGCAAGGGCATGCACAGCTTCTGCCCGACCGACACTTGGACGCCGGACGTGAACCTGTACGAAACCGAGGCGTCGTATCTCGTTTGCGTGGACTTGGCAGGCGTCGAGAAGGAGAGCATCGACCTGACCGTCGTGCAGCAACGGCTCACCCTGCGAGGCGTGCGGGAGGTGCCGCGATATCCGGTCGATGAGATGCCCGGTGCCGACGCCGAGCATGGACAAAGCCCCGCCGATCGTGGTCGGCCCGATGGTCAACGCATGCGTGTTCATCTCATGGAAATCGACCACGGCAGCTTCTGCCGCGAAGTCGAACTGCCCGCGGACGTCGACCGCGAACGCATTAACGCCACCTACCGAAACGGCATGCTCTGGATCGGAATACCCAAGCGGTAAACCTTCGCCGATTACTGACCTTACCCGCCCACCGATCCACCCTTTCGACCCACTTTTCGACGATGCCGAACCATCCTGTTATTGAGCGCAAGGACGCCGCCACCGTCATCACCGGCGGACAAAACGGCCAGCAAACGACCGTCCCACATGATCTCCCGTTGCTTCCGCTACGCGGGCTGACGGTGTTTCCCGGAACGGTCATGTCACTCCAGATCGGCCGGGCCAAAAGCAAGGCGCTGCTCGAAGAAGTCATGCCCGGCGACAAACTCGTCGGCCTCGTCACGCAGCGCGATCCTGACGACGAAGATCCAAGTATCGACGACCTCCACGACATCGGTGTCGTCGGTGTCATCATCAAACTCTTCAAGCTGCCTGACGGGAATCAGTCGATCATCGTCCACGGCCTGGCCCGATTCGAACTCGAAGAGATCACCAAAGACGATCCGTACTTGCTCGGCAAGATTCGCGTGCTCGAATCCCTCAACGGCGGCAAGAAGGCGGTCGGCGCACTGGTCGAGACCGTCCGCTCGCAGGCCGACCGCGTCATCGAGTTGACACCCAACACCTCCGAGGACGCCCGACAGGTACTCGGCTCGATCGATCACCCCGGCATGCTCGCCGATTTCCTCGCCGCCAACCTTCAAGCAGACGCCCAGGAGAAGCAGGACATTCTCGAAGAGCTCAACATCGAAAAGCGTCTGCGGGTCGTGAACCAAAAGCTCGCCCAACAACTCGACGTCCTCGAACTTCAGGAGTCGATCCAGAACCAGGTCAAGGACAACATCGACAAAACCCAGCGGACCTACTACCTCCGCGAGCAACTCAAAACGATCAAGAAGGAACTTGGCGAGGTCAGCGGCGAAGACGGATCCGAAGCCGACCAGCTGCGCGAGAAGCTCGAAGAAGCCGGCGTGCCCGAGGCGGTGATGAAGGAAGCCGACCGCGAGCTCAGCCGGCTCGAAACGATCCCGCAAGCCTCGCCCGAATACGGCGTCATCCGCACGTACCTCGAAATCCTCGCCGAGCTTCCATGGTCCAACGCGACTGAAGATCAGCTCGAACTCGACGCCGCCCGCAAGCAGCTCGACGACGACCACTACGGCCTCGACAAGGTCAAGAAACGCATCATCGAGTACCTCGCCGTGCGCAAACTCAAGCCGGACGGTGGCGGCGCGATCCTCTGCTTCCTCGGCCCTCCCGGTGTCGGTAAGACTTCGCTCGGCCAGTCCATCGCCGAGGCGACCACCCGTAAGTTCATCCGCGTCGCGCTCGGCGGCGTGCGCGACGAGGCCGACATCCGCGGCCACCGCCGCACCTACATCGGCTCCATGCCCGGCCGCATCATCTCCGAGCTGCGCAAGGCCGGCACTAACAACCCGGTCATGATGCTCGATGAGATCGATAAGGTCGGCTCCGACTTCCGCGGCGACCCCGCCTCCGCCCTGCTTGAAGTCCTCGACCCGGCCCAAAACTCGACGTTCACCGACCACTACCTCGACGTGCCGTTCGATCTGTCGAAGGTGCTGTTCATCGCGACGGCCAACACGATGGACACCGTGCCGGGCCCGCTGCGCGATCGCATGGAGGTCATCGACATCCCCGGCTACACCGCCGCCGAGAAGCTACGCATCGCCAAAAATTACCTCGTCCCACGCCAGCTTGATGCCAACGGGCTCAAGAAATCCCAGGCCAAGTTCGGCGACCCGTCCTTGCGGAAGATCATCGATGAGTACACCCGCGAAGCCGGCGTTCGCAATCTCGAACGCACCATCGGCGCGGTCGTTCGTTCGATCGCCGCCAAGGTCGTCGGTGGCGAAGCGAAGTCGATGACCGTCAAGCCGGACTACGTCGAGGAGGTGCTGGGGCCCGCGAAGTTCGAGTCCGAACTCGCCAGCCGCACCAGCGTCCCCGGCGTCGCAACCGGGATGGCCTACACCCCCGTCGGCGGTGAAATCCTGTTCATCGAAGCCTCTCGCATGGCGGGCAAGGGCGGTATCACGCTCACCGGCCAGATCGGCGAAGTGATGAAGGAGTCCGCCACCGCCGCCTTCACCCTCGTCCGCTCACGCACCGACGAGCTCGGCATCAGCGGCGAAGACCTGGCCAACTCCGACATCCACATCCACGTCCCTGCCGGTGCCGTGCCCAAGGACGGCCCGTCGGCCGGCGTCGCGATGTACACGGCCCTCGCATCGTTGCTCGCGGGCCGACCGGTGCGACATGACGTCGCCATGACCGGCGAGATCACCCTGCGTGGCCTCGTGCTGCCCATCGGCGGTATCAAGGAAAAAACACTCGCCGCCGCCCGCGCCGGGATCAAGGAAGTGATCATCCCCAAACGCAACGAAAAGGACGTCCGCGATGTCCCTGCAGACGTCCGCAAAGGGCTGAAATGGCACTTCGTTGAAGACGTCGACGAGGTGCTCAAGATCGCCCTGACCAGGCCGGGCAAAACGGCGGCAAAGAAGTCACGCCGCAAGTGAAACCGGGCCGCCCGATAACTTGTGGACGCACTGCGTTCTGCTTGACCGTGCATCGGCCGACGCTTAGCTTGCCGGACCGGTCGGAGCGTGTGTTTCGATCGGAGTTCGCCGCGATGCTCGGACGCTGATTACGGAGACGCAACACGGATGGCCCGCCGCAAAAAAGTCCCGCTGTTCGAGGTGATGCAGCAAAGCCGGCTCAAGGAGCAGCAGCGCGCCGCCCAAGCGGACCTGCAGGCCCAACGCGAACGGTTGCGTGAGCAGCGCCGGGTCGAGGAAGCGGCCAAGGCTGCCGCCGAGCTTGCTGAAAACGGCCCACCCCCGCCGAGCCGACTGGCCGGCCTGCTGGGCAGTCTCGGCCTCGCACCACGGACAAACGCCAACGCCGACCCGATCAGCGAGCCTGACCGCGACGACCCCACCGCCGGACGCAACGCGTCGAGCCTGTACCGTCGCGTCCGCGAGTCCCGCCCCGCAGCCATACCGGAACCGAGCCCGCCAGCCACTGAGCCTGTCGCTTCGCCCGCCGTTCCGAAGGTGACACCGACTGCCAAGGTGGTGCGCGAGGAGCCGGAGAAAGACTTTGAACCGATCGAACCGCGACCCTCGCCGTTTGCCGGCCTCGCAACGGCCGCAGCCGACTGGGGTGCCAGCGCGAAGGCGAGCTACGAGTCGGCCACGGCCAAAGTCGCCGCCGTGATCAAGCGTGACGAAGGCGGTCAAGGCGATCGTGGCTTTCAACTCGGCCCGATACCGATCGCGGTCGGTACGGTCGCCCTGCTAACCCTCGTCGCCATCGGCTACTTCGCCACCCGCGGCGGCGACGATCAGATTGCCGCCGTTGAAAGCCCTGATGAAATTCCGCTCGATCCGGCCGTGACGGACATCGGCGATGGCGATACGAGCACCGCACTAGAGTTCCGGGCCAATCGCGGGATGGAGAACGCCCCGCCGATCATCGTCGAGCCCGAGCCGACCGCCGACCGCGAGCCGGGCAAGATCTACGTCGCCGTGCTCAGCTACAAGGACAAGGCAGCCGCCGACGGCGCGGCCGCCGACCTGCGTCGCGCCGGCATCAGCGTCACCGTCGAGTACGACCTTGCGGCCTACCCCGATCGCTACACCGTCGTCGGCACCAAGGCGTTCGACCAGCCGGGCACGGGCGACTGGGAGCCGTATGTGAACAACATCAAGGACGTGAGCGAGAACCGACGCCGCACGGGCAAGCATGATCCGTTCGAGGCCGAGGCGCTCTTCTGGGGCCGGCGGTAATCACACGCCATGTCGCGAAAAATCCTTCAATCGCTTTGCTCGCTGCCGACCGCGCCGTTTGTCGAAGACCGGCCGTTGGCCTACGTCGATGCGTTCGCGGCGAAGCGAAAACGCATCGTCGCGTCGGCCGACAAGTACGGCAACCGGCTGCTCGAAATCCCCGGATCGGCTGACGGTCCGCGATTGGTGTTCGTCGCTCACCTCGACCATCCCGGCATGATCGCCGACGAGATGGACGGCAAACGCACGCTCCATGCCTTCTTCCGTGGTGGCGTCTACGCCGATTATCTGCCCGGCGTCAAGGTGCGGTTCTTCGACGACACTGGTCGCAAGCCCACTGAGATCACCGGCACGATTCAGGGGGTCACCGCCAACGAGCGCGGCCGGGCCACGCACGTTGTCGTCAAGGTCAAACAGCCCGTGCCGAGCGGCGCGCCGGGCATGTTTGACGTGGGTGAGGGCCGGATCGACGGCGAGCGGTTTCACTGCCGTTGTTGCGACGACCTCGCCGGGGCATCGGCGATTCTGTCGGCACTCGATCGGCTTGCGCGGGGCAAGCCACCGAAGCAGACCGTCGCCGCCCTGCTCACGCGTGGGGAAGAAGACGGCTTCATCGGCGCGATTGCCGCGGCTCGTCGGCCGAAACTGCTCAAGAAGTCCGACCGCATCATCAGCGTCGAGTGCAGTGCCGAGCAACCCGCCGCCCAGCAGGGCAAGGGCGTCGTACTACGGGTCGGCGATCTGTCGAGTATCTTCGACTCGCCACTGACCGGCTGGATGGCCGGCGAAGCGACCGCACTGGCCGAGTCCGATGGGAACTTCCGCTTCACCCGGGCGCTCATGCCGGGAGGAACGTGCGAGGCGACGCCGTTCAACCTCTGGGGCTTCACCGCTGCGGCCGTGTGCGTACCGCTGGGCAACTACCACAACATGGCCCCACCGACCAAGAGCGGCAAGAAACGCATCGCCGCCGAGCACATCCACCTCGACGACTGGCAAAACATGGTGGACCTGTTCGTACGTTTGGGCCGGAATCACCACGCGTTCGATCCGAAGCAGCCGGCCCTGCGCGAGCGTTTGGAGCGGCGTTTCGCCGACCACGAGCACCTGCTCTGATCACGCCGGGTCGTACCCTTTCCCGCCGAACGGGTTGCAACGCATGATCCGCCATGCGGCTTTCGCGCTGCCCTTGATCGGTCCATACTTCCGTAGCGCGTCGATCGCATAGTGGCTGCATGTCGGTGTGAATCGGCAGTGCCCGCCCAGCAGCGGCGAGAGCGCGATCTGGTACCCACGCACGAGTTTGATCAGCAGCCAAGTCATGGGTCACATGCGAAGCAGGGCCCAGAAACCCAGGCTCGCAACGAAGTTCGCAACTGTCCAAAGCGTAATGACGACGGACCCCGCCGCCAGCCAATACCGCCTAAACCGGAGCGAAGCGACGACCACGGCAATCGCGCCGACAGTGCCGATCGCCGGAGGACCGAACAAAAGGCTACTCGCCACCGTCGGGGCTTCGCAGTGCGGACAACCGTTGAATCCGAAAACGTTCTTCGCCAAGAAGTACGCGGCCAACGCCGGCAATATCGACCCGAGCAAGCCGATCGGCACAAGCCACCAACCGAATCTTGACCGGTGTCCGACATCAGGCTCGGCGTATGACAAAATGCTCATGTCGTGCCTTTCGTCCGCTCGGCGTCGGCAAGTCGTGTCACGAGTTCGGTCAGAACCGCCACGTACCGTTCCAAAGGCATGTCGTGGTGCCGATGTGCCGTGACAACCCAATCGTATCCGATCGGCCACTCGTGCTGGGACAACCGAAAAGCTTCGCGGATCTTTCGCTTGAGCCTGTTGCGACGCGGTGCGTTGCCGACACGTCGGCCGATGCTCAAACCGAGCCGGCTGTGAGCGAGTCCGTTAGCAATCGCGAAGACCGTGATCGGGCCTCGGCTCGCCTTGTGCTTGGCGTCGAACACACGACCGAAAGCGAGCTTGCCCGAGAGCCGGTGATGCGGGCGGAAGGTGAGGCGTTGCTCGGTCACGCGATTCAGTCGAGGCCCTGCTCGGCGAGCCAACGCTCCGCATCGAGGGCCGCCTTGCAACCCATGCCCGCGGCGGTGACGGCCTGTTTGTAGTCCGGGTCCGCCACGTCACCGGCGGCGTAAACCCCTTCGATACTCGTGTTCATCTGCGGCAGGCTGGTCAGCTCGATGAATCCGTTTTCGTCGGTGGCGAGTTGGTCATCGAGGAACTTGGTGTTGGGCCGATGGCCGATGGCGAGAAACATGCCGGTGGCCTCGAGTTCCTTGGTGTCGCCGGTCTCGACGTGCTTGACGCGCACGCCGGTGACACCGTCGTTGTCGTTGCCGAGGACTTCGTCGACGACGTGATTCCAGACCATCTCGACCTTCGGATTGTTGAGAACGCGCTCCTGCATCGCGGCCGACGCACGCAGTTGGTCGCGGCGATGCACGACGTAGATTTTGCTGCCGAACTTGGCCAAGTGTGACGCTTCTTCCATCGCGGTGTCGCCGCCACCGACGACGACGATCTGCTTGTCACGGAAGCGTGGCAGTGCCCCGTCACACACGGCGCAGGCGCTCACACCTTCGTTCATGAACTTCCGTTCGCTATCCAGGCCCAAGTACTGAGCCGACGCTCCGGTGGCGAGAATGACCGTGTGCGAATGGATCACCGAGCCGTCGGAGATCTCCATACGAAACGGCCGCTGCGAGAGGTCGAGCTTGGTGACGTCCTTGGTGTGGATGGTCGTGCCGTGCGTCTCCGCCTGCTGCCGCATCTTGAGCATCAGGTCGGGGCCGAGCACACCTTCGGGCCAACCGGGGAAGTTCTCCACGTCTGTCGTCCAGTTGAGCTGGCCGAGCGGAAGTGTGCCGGCGAGGCGGTTTTCCTCGCTGATCGCGCCCTCGAAGCAGACGGGTTTGAGATTCGCGCGGGCGGCGTAGATGCAGGCGGTCCACCCGGCCGGCCCTGAACCGATCACGACCACTTTCAAGACGTCGTGAGTTTCCGCTACGTCGTTCTTCTCTGCCATTGAACGGATGTTACGCACGATCGGCTATGGTGTCGGCGATGATTTTGACGGACCCGCTCACCCTCGTGCCGCTGCACCTCGGATTGTTCATCGAGACGATCGGCACAGATTTGCCGTTTTTCCTGACGGTGGTCGTCACCGTCGTGTTCAGCATCACGTTGCACGAACTCGCTCATGGTTACGCGGCGATCCGGCTCGGCGACGACACGCCGATCCGCACCGGACACATGACGCTCAACCCGATCGTCCACATGGGGCCGTTCTCGCTGATCGCCCTGGCGATTGCGGGGATCGCCTGGGGCTCGATGCCGATCGACCCGTCACGCATTCGACACAAGTACGGCGAGGCGATCGTCGCGGCGGCGGGTCCAGCGACGAACTTGCTGCTCGCGGCGGTCGGCGTGGTCGGATACGGACTGCTCATCCGTTTCGGGCTCACGTCATCGAACATCGGCGACAATGCCGCCGACTTCCTCTGGACGTTCGGTTTCATTAACGCGGCCCTCATGGTGTTCAACCTGCTGCCGGTGCCACCGCTCGATGGCTCTCACATCCTCGCCAACTTCAACGACGGCTACGCACGCTTCATCAGCAACCCGTCCAATCAAGGCCTCGTCTTCATCCTCTTCCCGATCGCCTTCCTGCTGAGCAGTCGGTTCTTCGCCGTGATCGGTGACATTCTCAACCCGATCGCCAGGTTCATCGCGGGGACTGGTTGAACATGTAACAAAACGAAACACCCCGGCCTGCTCGGAAGCAGACCGGGGGCTTGATCGTCCTCGGCACAAACGTCAGGCCGAAACCGCTTCTTTGGCCTCGGCGTCTTCCGGTGCCGGCTCATCATCGGCCGCGGGCGGAGTGGCTTTGACGCTGGCGGCGGTCTGGACCACCTCCGGCTCGGTGCTTTTACGCTGCGGGAGGAGCGTGCGCTTCTTCACGATCACCGGTTCCTCAGCCTCGCGGCGTTCCGCCTCCTCTTCCTCGCGCTGCTTCTTGAGCTTCTCGGGGTCCTTCTTCTCGGGTGCGAGCACCATACTCACCCGGCGACCCTGCATACGCATGTCCTGCTCCACCTTGCTCGCGTCGGCGAGGGTGTCCTGGATCTTCCGCAGAATCTCGCGGCCGAGGTCTTGGTGTGCCATTTCACGCCCGCGGTACTGGAGCGTGAACTGGACCTTGTGGCCGTCATCAAGGAACTTGCGAGCGCGGTTGACCTTAATCTCAAGGTCGTGATCGCCGATCTTCACCGTGCGGATCTTGACCTCCTTGAGCTGTGAGCTTTTGGACTTGGACTTGTCCTCGCGCTTCTGCTGCTGGTACTTCCACTTGCCGTAATCGAGGATGCGGCAGACCGGCGGGCGGGCATTCGGGGCGACTTCGACGAGGTCGAGGTCGGCGTCCCGCGCCATGCGAAGTGCATCTTGGGTAGGGACGATACCGAGTTGGTTTTCGTCCTGATCGATGAGCCGGATCGGTGAGATTCGGATCTGTCCGTTGTGTCGGAACTGGGGGCCGCGGCTGCGGGCGGTGAATCGCTTGGGTCTTGCCATAAAGAAAATCGTCGTACGGTTGCGTTGTCGTCGTACCCGCCGCTCCGGGGTGCTGTGGGCGGGCGCTCCTCCTCGAGGAGATAGCTCAAGAGCTTAGTTGAGCGTACCTCATGATACGCCGATAAACTAGGGAAGTTCTGCACGAATCGCGGTTTGTCGTGCTCAGCTTGTGTTAAGCGGCTTGCCCCGGATCAGTGCGGCGTGAAGGTTTTTCATCGCTTGCCGCAAACGCTGTTCGTTTTCGACGACGGCGATGCGAACGTAACCCTCGCCGGCGTCGCCGAAGGCCTTGCCAGGCGCGAGCGCGACTTCCGCCTCGTCGAGCATGTCGATGCAGAAGTCGATCGTGTCCCGGCCCGCCAGATGCTCATCGGCCACGCGGGCCCAGACGAACATCGACGCCCGGGGCTTTTCGTAGTCCCAGCCGAGCTTGTCCAAACCGCGGCACACCTCGTCTCGCCGACCCTGGTACACCCGCGCCATCGCCCCGGGCGTTTCGGCGGCTTCACGCATGGCGATGACGCTCGCGATCCAGACCGGGTTGAAATGGCCGTAGTCGTAGTAGCCCTTGATCGTCGCCAGGGCCGCCAGCATCTCACGATTGCCGCAGCAGAACCCCACACGCCAGCCGGCCATGTTGAAGCTCTTGCTCATCGTCGTGAATTCCACGCCCACATCCGTCGCACCGGGCGTTCCCAGCAACGACGGTGCCCGGTAGCCATCGAAGCAGATATCGCCGTAGGCGAAGTCGCTGATGAGCATCACGCCGTACTTACGGCACAACGCGATGGCCTGCTCCCAGAAACCCTCATCGATCGTCGTCGCCGTCGGGTTGTGCGGGAAACAGAGGTTCAGCAGCTTGGGCGTCGGGTACAACTCGCCGAGGACGCGCTCGATGCGGTCAAGGAACGCCTGATCGTTTCCGAGCGGGACGCGTACGACGTTGGCCCCCGCCATCGCCGGGCCGTAGATGTGAACCGGGAACGCCGGGTCGGGAACGACGACGGTGTCACCCGGGCCAAGCAACGCCAGGCACAAGTGGGCAAAGCCTTCCTTGCTGCCGATGGTGACGATGACCTCGTGGTCGGGGTCGAGCACGACACCGCGCTCACGTTCGTAGCGCTTGGCGACTTCGCGTTTCAGGCCAGCGATGCCTGACGCGGCGGCATAGCGGTGGTTGCGGGGATCTGTCGCGGCGGCGCGGAGTTTCTCGACGACGGCCTCGGGCGTCGGGTCCGTCGGGTTACCCATGCCAAGGTCGATGATGTCGAGCCCGGCCTGTCGCTTCTCCAACTTGATCTTGTTGATGCGACCGAACAGGTACGGCGGCAGCCGCCGCAACCGCGGCGCAACGTCGACGTTGATGGCATTAGGCGTGTCACTCACCGGGCACCGCCGGCAGCAACGAGGGATCAATGTCAGATTCGCCTTCCGCCGGCTGCGTCGACGGTTGCGTCGATGGCTGTTCCGGGCGTTGGGCATCGAACCGCTCTTCCAAGTCCGCACGGTCCAGCGGCTGGGGCGTGAGCGCCGCACGTTGGGCTTCGAGTTGCTCGGCGAGATAAGGGTGGGCGATCCGCGCCTCGGCAATCGCACGCTCGGCGAGCTTGCGGCGCATCGAAACGATCTGCGTCTGCAGGTAGCCGTCCGCGATCTGCTCACGCAACGCGTCTTTCACGTCTTCGAACTTCACGAGTTGCGGCTCGATCCGCCGTTCGAGTTTGATCAGATGGAATGCGTCGTCGGCTTGCACCGGCTCGGAGACTTCGCCGATTTGCAGGTCGAACGCGACGGTCTTGAACGCGTCAGGAAGACCGAGGGATTGCCGGGTGAACGGCGGCATCTCCCCACCGAGCGCGGCCGTCCGGGGGTTGACGCTCAGGTCGGACGCCACCTCGGCAAAATCCTCGCCCTCGTCGAGCCGGGCCTGGGCCTTGCGGACTTCGTCGAGATTGGGCAGCGCGATGTGGCGGACTGCGATCTTCTCGCCGTATTGCACGTTGAACGCACGCAACAGAATCTCGTCGGTGATCTGGTCCCGCAACGCGGGCCGAGCGACGGCGCGGAGGTAGGCGTTGGTCCGAAGAACGATGTCGAACTCGGCGACGCTTGCGTTCTCCCGTTCGAGGAACTGTGCGAGCAGCGATTCACGCTGTTCGTCGGTCAGTTCGTCGCCCTGCTCGAACATCAATGTCAACGTCTGGCGACGCTCCGCAGCGATCTCTTCTTCGGTCACACGGGTGCCGGCGTCAATTGCCTGTTGCTCGGCCATGCGCATGACCATCATGTTCATGAGCAGGTTCAGGCCGTTGGCTTCGATGAGCGTTTCGACGAACGCGTCGCGATCAACGCTGGCCTTGCCGATGGTGGCGATGGGCTCGGCGGTCACGGGGGTCGGTACGACGGCCGTTGCGGCGGCGAGGGCAATCAGAGCGAGGGCTTTTCGCATGGCGTGAGTTTATACGGGTCGTGGGCCGGGCGGCAGCATCGCCGAGGATCGTATGATTTTCCATGCAACTGCTCGGGCATGGCATCGACATCGTGGAAGTGGCACGCATCCGGGAGTTACTCGAGAGACATGGGACGCGGTTCGAGCAGCGATGTTTCACGGCCGACGAGCTGGCGTACTCGAAGCGGCGCCCAAAGCGGGCGGCGGAACACCTCGCCGCGCGGTTCGCGGCGAAGGAGGCCACGCTCAAAGCCATCGGTACCGGCCGACGGCACGGCATCAACTGGACCGACGTCGAGGTCGTCCGCGAGCCGACTGGCCGACCGGCATTGCAACTCTCGGGCGAAGCCGAGCAGATCGCGGCTCGGATCGGCATCTCGACGTGGTCACTATCACTGAGTCACGTCACGACCCATGCAACCGCGAGCGCCGTGGCGATGGGCCGACCACCGCTGGCAATGTGGGACGAGCAAACGCTCGAGCAGCGGGCCGACGAAAGGGCGGACTATGAGCGGCTTCATCGCGGCATGACCTACCGCATGGGGGACCCGCTCATGGGCGACCTGATCGACACGGCCAAACGCCTCGCCGAGCGGTACAACATGACGAGCAACGACGATGTCGCCGAACGCGAGGCGTTGCTTCAACAACTTTTCGGCAGCGTGGGCGAGCGGCCGGCCGTGCTGCCGCCCTTTCACTGCGACTACGGCCGGCACATCCACGTCGGCGACCGGTTCTTCGCCAACCACGGCTGTGTGTTTCTCGACTGTGCGACGATCCGGTTCGGTGACGACTGCTTCCTCGGGCCGCACGTTCAGATTTACACGCCTCACCACCCGATCGATCCGACACGACGGGCCGAACGCTACGAAACGGCACACCCGGTCACCGTCGGGGATCGCGTATGGATCGGCGGCAACGCGGTCATTCTCCCGGGCGTCACCATTGGCAGCGACACCACGATCGGTGCGGGCAGCGTGGTGACCAAAGACATCCCGGCCGGCGTGGTCGCGGTCGGTAACCCGTGTCGGGTGATCCGAGAAAAGCTCGACGAGGACCGACGCACACGGCTTTGATCACCGCCCGCGTGGCCTACTCGATCTGTTCGTTCCGCTCTTCGATCTGGCCACGCAGGCCACGAACGCCCGGCGTCGTGTCGGTGGATTGAGCGCCGCTCGTGCCCGACGGTTCCTCGTCTTCCGTTTCATCATCGGCGGCGGCGGGTGCGGGATTGCCACGCCGCGCGGCCGAGATGGCGTCGGCGACATCGCTCTTGCGTAGGACACTGTCAGTCGCGGTCGCTTCGAAGGCACCCGCGCTGGCCCCGCCGATCGGCAGCCGGCCGTAGCGCTTGAACGTCACCATCGCGTCATCGACCAGCACGTTCTCGGCACCTTCGAACACGTCGCTCTCGACCTCGAACGCGAGCAACACGTCACCGCCTGCTTGGGCGATGAGGAAGTCGTCGGGTCTGTTGCGGACGAGGACGCCGCTCTCGGTGAACGTGCCGATGGCATAGTCGTTGCCACGATCGGCGTTGAACCGCGCCGCAGCTGGGGCGAAGCGGAGCTTGCCGTCGCTATCGCCGGCGTCGCCCGAGAGCCCCACCCGCACCACGAGCAACGATTTCCCGTTGGCCGGTGTAAAGCTCGCCGGTAGTTCGTCTTCCCGCACCACGTCGATCTCGCCGCTGACTTGCGGAACCGGCTCGGTGAAGCGGTAGACGGCCTTGACGCTGGCGTCTTCCTTGCCCGCGACGCCGACCATGAGCATGATGTCCGCCCCGGGCTGTAGCGATAGGCGCTGCCCGTATGCATTGTCGAGCAGGTTGGGATTGACCTGTGCAAGGTTGTTCGAGCCCGCCATCGAACCGCCATCGCTAACGTGCGTGGCGACACCGACGACCCACTGATCGATCGGCAGCAGGATGTTCGTCCGCTCGCTCGAATCAAGTGCGTCGGCTTGGAGTTCGTCGAAGCGGGTCAGCGTGATCCGACCGCGAACGCCCTCGACTTCGCCGGTGTCGGATCGGGTCTCCAGCGCGTACGGGCTGTAGAAAAACACCTTCGGCCCGAACGGCAAAAGCTGGACCGCGGTCGCGGCAGTACCGACGCAAAAAATCCCCGCGACAAGGCCGCCGACCACCGCGAGGACACGGTCGAGCGTAACCGGCAGCATGAGGTTGCCCGGCACGAACCGGTCGAACGCGATGCGGAGTAGCAGATAGCTGACACCGAAGATGGCGACCATGGCGACCGAATCGCCGTATGGGCCGAGCGGCGCGCCGCCGAGAGTCGCGATGGTCTGGTGATAGCCGACGGCAAGAACGGCGGCAAGGGCGGCGAAGATCGCGCTGAGCACCGACGAAAACGCGCTCTGGATGTAGTGGAAGTACGCCACGACACCGACCAGCAGCAGAAACGTAAGGCTGAAGATGAGGGTCATTTGCTTTGCATGACGCGTTGGACTTCCTGCAGGTCGGTTTCACCGAGTTGCACGATGCCGAGCGCCATCTCCTGGATGTAGCGACCGTTTTGCTTGCGAAAGAGGCTCTTGATCTGCTGGCCCGATGCCCCGCTGATCAGCGCCTTGCGGGCTTCGTTGTCGAGGAGGAAAGCCTCGTACGCGCCGATCCGGCCTTTGTAACCAAGGCCGTGGCAGAAAGTGTCGGGCACCTCGTTGCCCTTGGCGTCGGTGAGCGGACCGACATGGGCCTTGTAAAGCTGTTTGACCTTGTCCGGCGAAAGGCCCATCGAGCGCAGGGCCCGTTCGTCGGGCGTGTACGGCACCTTCGTCGCCGGGCAGAGTCGGCGGAACACGCGACCCGCGACTACCATTTTCAGCGAGCCGAGCGCGACCTTGTCGTCGCCGACGAACTTCCGCCAGCGGGTGATCGCGTCGAACGTGCTCGACGCACGGATGCCCAGGTAGGCGATGTGATCCTTGCCGTAGTCGGCAAGTATGCGGGCTGCCTGCGGGTCTTCGAGCTTCTCGACCATCATCACGTCCGACTGCTGGCTCACCAACCAGTCGACACGCTCGGCTTCGCTATCACCGGGTTGAAGCCTGTTTTGCGTGATGCCTTCGAGATCGGACAGTTCTTCACGCTCAAGCGTCTGGATGTGCGAAAGAAACGCATCATGTTCGCGGAGCAAACCGTAGAGCAAGGTGTGCAGCCCGTTGTTCGGCGGACACGCAACAAGGACGACCCCCGGCTCGGAAAGCTGTCCGCGGATGCGATCGAGCTGGCTCTTGCGAAAGCCGAGTTCGTCGAGCTTCATCCCGTAGCGGTTGTGCTTGTCGACCTCGAGCTTGAGCTGCTCACCGTTGGTCGAGCCGGACGTCGTAACTCCGATCTTGTGCGAGCCGTGAACACTGCGGGCGTTGAGCGTGCCAGATTGAATCTTGCGACGTTCGTCGACGTTCAGCCCGATGATGCGCTTGAGCGTGGTGACTGCCGCAGTGGCCTGATCCGTCGAGAGCGTCGCACCCGGGTATGCGACGCCGTCAACACTGTAACGGACCTGGGCGCCGCTAGAGCCGGGCAGTAAGTCGATCCGCTCACTCCCCTGCTGCAACGGTACCGCGAGCACCTGCTGAAGCGCGACGTACCCGGGCCGGGTCGGCTCCTCGGCCTCGGGCACGGCGACCGGCATCTTCGCCTGATCGAGGAGCACAACCTCGCCCTCAATGGCTGTTTCGTCTTCCTGTTTCTTCTTCCGGGTCGTCTTGCCGCTACCGGGCATGAGGCTGCCGAAGTAGTCGCTGAGTTCTTCGCCCAGATCTCCGAGACCGACCTTGCCGTTGCGGATGCCCAGGAAGATTCCGCCGCCCAGCAGCAGAATCAACACGCTCCCGGCAAACGCGAGCAGGAAAGAAGGCAGTGCGAAGAACACGATCCCCGCGAGCGCCAACGAGGCGAGGCTGATGATGTTGATCATCTCCCGGGGCAACCGGTTCGCCTGCGCGTCCTTGTCCGCCCAAGCGGCAAGCTTCGCGCTGATCAGGATGACAATGACGAACGGGATGGCCAGCAGGCCGTTGACGAACGGGCCGAACGATGTTTCGGGCAGGTTCAGCGTTGGCACCGAGTCGGTCGGGGCGGCGGTCGCGAACGTGGCGAAGTCGGTCAGACTGAACAGCGGGTTGATTAGACTCAAGCACGCGTCGGGCATGCCGTCTCCTCGGGTTCTCGTGGGTGTCACCGGACCAACTGGCCGGCGGTTTCGGCGGGCTCGGGAGCATAACGCAACCCGCGCCGCATCGCCAACCGACCGACCGCGAATCGTCCGCGCCGGGTCGGCCGACCATTCCGATGGGATCCGAATCGCCGGTTCAGCCGCTGATACCCAGGGCAAACGTAAACCCGCACGAAAGCACGCACAGCGCCAGGCTGATCCAACCGAGCACGATGCCCGCCGTCGCCTGGCCGCCGCGCGAGGTGCTTGCCCGGGCGTTGTACCCGAGCACCAACGCGATCAGCCCCAGCACCAGCGTCACCGCCGAGATGGGCAAGCAGCAAATACCCGGCATGCCAAAGAACACCGCGATGATGCCGCACACCATCGCGCCGGTCGCCTGGCCGGCAAGACTGTCGAAGCCGTTGTCCCGGGTCGGGGCGGTTCGGTACTGGAGCGTGTTGGACGGCGCAACCGGCGGGATGGCAGGACTGACCGGGGCGTGGAACGCCTGTTGGAGTACCGGCAATGTGCCGGCCGCTCGCCAGTCTTCCATGCCCGCACGCCAGACGAGTTGATCGCTGGTGAGCTTGCCGGCACGGATGCGGTCGCGCAGTTCCTCGCCCGTCACCGGTCCGTGACGCTGGTCGCCCTCGGCCCAGTACCAATCGGCCGAGGGATCGGGCGCGAGGTCGTACGATCCCGAATCGTCCCTGCGACGAGGATTACCAAACGGGTTGTCGCTTTCATCACCCATGCGAGTCCAGTATACGTTGGCGTCCCCGTGAGCCGACGCCGATCGCCCAAGCCGAAGAAGCCCCGCAGTAAGGTACTCGACTACCTCCAATATGTTGCACTTCGCGGTGTGGTTGCGGTCATGCAGTGCTGGCCGGTGGAGTCGAATCTCGACTTCGCCGCGCGCCTGGGTGATGTCATGTACCGCTTCGACAAGCGGCATCGCATCCGCGCACTTGAGAACTTGCGGCGTAGCTTTCCCGACATGCCCGAAGCCCAACGCGAGGCGATGGCCCGACGCTCCATGCACATGTTCTTCGCGTTGTTCGTCGAGGTGCTTTTCACCACACGCCTCGCCAAGCTCGAAAACGTCCACCGCATCGTCCACCTCAACGAAGTCAGCCGAACGATCGAGCTGCTACTCGATGAGCATCGCGGCGTGATCATGCTCACCGGCCACTACGGCAACTGGGAAATCCTCGGTTATGTCCTCGCCTTGCTCGGGTTCGACACGGTGTCGGTCGCGCGGCCGTTGGACAACCCTTACATCAATGACTGGCTGCTCGGCGTGCGCGAACGCCTCGGACAGAAGATCGTCGACAAAAAGGGCGCGACGGTTGATGTGTCCAACGCACTCGACAACCACGGCGCGGTCGGGTTCATCGCGGACCAGAACGCCGGGCCGAAAGGGATGTTCGTCCCGTTCTTCGGCCGGCTCGCGTCGACGTACAAGTCGATCGGGCTGCTCGCCATGCAGTACCGTGTCCCCGTCGTCGTCGGCTACGCACGACGGGTCGAGGGCAAGTTTCAGTTCCACGTCGGCGCGTCCGACGTGATCTACCCCGAGGATTGGGAATCGCAAGACGACCCGCTGCGGTACATCACCGAACGCTACACCCGCGGGATCGAGACGTTCGTCAGTGAAGATCCGGGGCAGTACCTTTGGGTCCATCGCCGTTGGAAGACCCGCCCCAAGGGTGAAAAGCCCGAGGATTAGCGGATAACGCGAAAGTCTTCGAGCTCACCGGTGTGTGACGCATCGAGCGTTTGGCTATCGCGGATGAAGCCGGCCATCCGGCTGGCGAGCTCGCGGCGAAAGTCCGCGACCTCGTCGACATCGCCCTCGACGACAACCTCGACGCGCCCGTCAGGCAGGTTGCGCACCGTGCCGGTGACGGCGAAGCCGCGAGCGGCGCTGCACGTTGTCGCTCGGAAGCCAACGCCCTGTACCCGGCCGCTGTAGAAAATGATTTGCCGAATGTTCAATCGATGAGTTCCTCGCGAACGAAGACTTGATACGCGGACTCGATGCCGGGCCAGTCCAGCTTGGCCCGCTCGGTGAGCAGTGCCGCAAAGCCGCCGGCCCGGGTGAAGTACGTCCGCCAGTAGTCGGGGTATCGCCGCTCGATGAACTCTGCGAACGCCCAGGCTTGTGCGTACCAAGCCGAGCGCTCAGCCATCGACCGGTTGCCGAGTTGACCTGCGTGCGTACCGATCAGGTCGCCGATGGGAGCGACCACCTCAAGTTCTCGCAGCAACTCGATCCGGGCCGTATCCGCTCCGCCGTCCAACATCGTGGCAACCCCCTCTTCCACGAACGGTGGCAGTTGCTTGTCGGTGTTTTGGCGGAGATATTGGTGGACGTATTCGTGCCGGGCAAGCCGCAGGGTGTCATGGTCGCCGACGTAGTACAACGCCGCGCCGAAGTCGCCGCTGATTCCGCCCCGGTCGATGTTTTCGAACGCTGAAATCCCCTCCGCACGGGCCCAACTGGCCATCTTCGACCGCGTCGCGAACAACTTCACCTCGATCGGCTCGAACTCATCGAGCGGCGCGATGTCCCGCAACCGAACCCGAAGCGCCGCGAGTGAATCGACGATCTCCGCACGGAGTTCCGGGTCGCCGTAGCGGTCGTCCAACTCGACGTGCGAAAGGCGGAGCTTGGTCGGCCCTTGCGCGTCGGGCGTACTGTTGCTCGCACAACCGACCAGCAGCACCGCGAACACCATGAACGAACCCCGCATCGACATCATCAGCCTGGGCACACTCGGGCGAAATCTGCTCTGGAACGAGCAGAGCGCCGTCCGCACGCCGCACGCCACGACGACGCTCATCCGGGTCGGCGACAAATCGCTGCTGGTCGACCCGGCGCTACCGCCGCAGGTGTTGGAAGCTCGACTGGGCGAACGATGTGGCATCTCGGCGGATGACATTGACATGGTGTTCCTCACGACGTTGCTGCCACACCACCGCGGCGGGATCGACCGGTTCGAGCACGCGACGTGGCTGGCCGACGAGCGTGAGCTTGCCGCCGTGGCCGGGCATGTCAAGACGCTCCTCGAACGCGGTGCGTCGGACGTGCGTGACGCACTCACCGCCGAGTTGCAACTGCTGGCCCGGATGAAGCCTGCCGAGGACAAGCCGGTCGAAGGCGTGGACCTGTTTCCGATGCCGGGCGTGACGGCCGGGACGTGCGGGCTGCTCGTGTCCGAGCGGAGCCGGACCGTGCTCATCGCCGGGCCGGCGGTGCCAACGCAGGAGCATTTCCTCGCCGGCCAGGTGTTGCCCGACGTCGCGTCGGTGTCCGGTGCGCAGGAGGCGATCAGCGAGGTCTACGAAATCGCGGACATCGTCATCCCGGGGTACGACAACTGGTTCCTCAACCCGCGTGGCATGAGCATGTTCAACGAAGGTTGATCACACCTGTTTCTCCGCGAGTTCCGAGGCTCGTTGCTCGATGGCCTTGCGGTGTTCGAGCACGCGGCGGTAGTCGGTCGGCATCACGCGGACAAACTTCTCCAACTCCTCGGCGAAGTTGTCGAGGACATACTGCGCACGACCGCTTTCGGTGTGGTCGACATGTTTTTCGAGCAGTCCGCGCAGCTCAGCGACATCGTCGTCCTCGGGCGCGATCGACTCCAGGTCGACCATCTCGGTGTTGCAAAGAGAGCGGAAGTTACGGGCAAGGTCGTAGACGTAGGCAACGCCGCCGGACATGCCTGCGGCGAAGTTTCGTCCGGTCTGCCCGAGCACGACCACGCGGCCGCCGGTCATGTACTCGCAGCCGTGGTCGCCGACGCCTTCGACGACGGCGGTCGCGCCGGAGTTCCGAACGCAGAAGCGTTCGCCGACGATGCCGCGCAGGAAGATCTCGCCGGTGATCGCGCCGTAGCAGATCACGTTGCCGGCGATGATGTTCTCCTCGGGCTTGAACGTCGCGACCTTCGGCGGGTACGCGATGATGCGGCCGCCGGAGAGGCCCTTGCCGAGATAGTCGTTGGCGTCGCCTTCGACTTCGAGCGTGACGCCGTGGGCGAGGAAGGCACCGAACGACTGGCCGGCCGAGCCGGAGAACTTGAAGTGGATGCTGCCGTCGGGCAGACCGGCCTGGCCGAAGCGTTTGGCGATCTCGCCGCTGAGCATCGTGCCGGCGGTGCGGTTGATGTTGCGGACCGGCAGGAAGTGGCTGACCTTCTCGCCGCGTTCGAGCGCCGGCTCGGCGAGCTCGATGAGCTGGTTGTCGAGGGCACGGTCGAGGCCGTGGTCCTGCACCTGCGTGCAGCGGATCGTGTCGCCCTCGCGGATCTGCGGACGGTGCAGAATCGCGTCGAGGTTCAGGAACTTGGCCTTTGGGTGATCGGAGAAGTCGGGGAAGGTCAAGCAATCCGACCGCCCCACCATCTCGTCGTAGGTCCGGAAGCCGAGCTCGGCCATGTGCTGCCGCACTTCCTCGGCGACGAAGAACATGTAGTTGATCACCTGCTCGGGCGTGCCCTTGAACTTCGCACGCAGCTCCGGGTCTTGGGTCGCGATGCCGACGGGGCAGGTGTTGAGGTGGCAGACGCGCATCATGATGCAGCCGGTCGCGATGAGCGGCGCGGTCGAGAAACCGACTTCTTCGGCACCTAGCAGCGCGGCAACGACCACGTCACGGCCGGTCTTCATGCCGCCGTCGGATTGGAGTTTCACTCGGCCACGCAGGCCATTGAGCACGAGGGTTTGCTGGGTCTCGGCGAGGCCGATCTCCCACGGCAAGCCGCAGTGCTTGATGGATGACAGCGCGGCATTGCCGGTCCCCCCGCCGTAGCCGGAGATGACAATGTGGTCTGCCTTCGCTTTGGCCACGCCCGCGGCGACGGTACCGACGCCGACTTCGCTGACGAGCTTGACCGACACGTCGGCGGTCGGATTCACGTTCTTCAGGTCGTGGATGAGCTGGGAGAGGTCCTCGATCGAGTAGATGTCATGGTGCGGCGGCGGACTGATCAGGCCGACACCGGGCGTGGAGTGGCGGACCTTGGCGATAAACTCATCGACTTTCTGGCCCGAGAGTGCGCCACCTTCGCCGGGCTTGGCGCCTTGGGCGACCTTGATCTGGATCTGGTCGGCGGACGCGAGGTAC